>CANHCD010000100.1 GCA_947458795.1 Cyclobacteriaceae bacterium
CTTTTTCAGGTGTTTGAAGAATATGACCCGGAAAATCTCCTGCTCAAGCAAGCACGTTCCGAAGCGTTAAACCAGCAGATGGAACAAGAAATGTTTGTGGAAGCCGTACGGAAAATCAACGGCCAATCCATCCAAGTTCGCTACCCGAGCCAGTTTACCCCTTTCTCTTTCCCCATCTTAGTAGATCGATTGAGCCGAACCAGCCTATCCTCAGAGTCGGTGGAAGATAAAATCGCCAAAATACTGGCGCAGATGGACTTGGATTCTTGAATAGGGTTTAAAAATCTACTCCCAAGTATTACTCCTCCAAAAACCGATTGCTCTCCCCTTCTGGCAATTCCTGCACCTCTTTGAGTTTGCGTTGGATGATCCGCGTACGCACCCCGACCAACTTATCCAATTCAGAATTAGCCTCGCTAATTTTCTTTTGAGTGCGTTCCAACAGGACTCCAAACTTGCCAAATTCAGTTTTGATGGCTCCCAAAACCTGCCAGACCTCTGAACTACGCTTTTGAATGGCGAGGGTTCGAAAGCCCATCTGCAGGGAATTCAGGATGGCAGAAAGGGTGGTCGGACCTGTCACAATTACTTTGTACTCCTGCTGCAAGTATTGTGCAAGTCCCGGTTCCCGAAGAACCTCCGCATACAGACTTTCCATGGGAAGAAATAACACCGCAAAATCAGTGGTCTGTGGAGGGTGGATGTATTTGGTAGAAATATCTGCAGCAGATTTTTTCACTGCCTTGATCAATTCCAAGCGGTATTGGTCTGCCAATGCCTTATCAGCAATTTCCAGCGCATCTACCAATCGCAAATAGGCCTCTTGAGGAAATTTGGAATCAATGGGCAAGTAAATTTCTTCACTTTGGCCCGGCATCTTGATGGCAAACTCTACCCGTTCCCGCGTTCCTGTGACCGCCGCATTGACTACATACTGGTCAGGGCTAAGCACATTCTCTAGGATGGCCTGCAATTGATACTCACCGAGTAGCCCCCTGCTTTTGACATTCGTGAGTACGCGCTTGAGGTCTCCCACCCCACTTGCGAGACTTTGCATTTCGCCCAGTCCTTTTTGAACCGCCTGCAGCTGGGTGCTCACCAAGTCAAAAGACTGCCCCAACCGAGTTTCTAGGGTCTTCTGAAGCTTCTCATCGACGGTTTCCCTGATTTTTTCGAGACGCTGCTCCGTATTTTTCAAAAGCTCATCCTGGCGGCGGCTCAGTTCGGTAAGCTTCTCCCGTTGGACAGCACTCAAGTCACTCAAGGCCTGTCGCACCCGATCACCAAACTGCTGTAAGGCTTCATTTTGCTCCTTTCCTGCAAGACGCTGATGATCAAAAACCAACTGAAACTGCCTATGGAGGTTTTCTGAAGCTTCTTTTCGTGCATCCGCCAAATTCTGATCTAAAGTTCTACTCAAGGCTCGAAGCTCCTCACGCAGCTCCGAATCAACCGCTTGTTTTCTCCTTCCAAAAAGTAAGACCCCCAATGCGCCCATTGAGGCCGCTATCAGCAGGTAAACTAAAGTTTCAATTGGCATAGGCTACTTGTTTCGACGGTTGAAGGTAGTTCTTTCGAACCTCCACACCGAGAAAACTAAGGTATTCTGCGACAGTCTCCGTCGGTATTTCTTCCATCGGCACATGTCCTGCCGTATCGAAAACAACCAAGTTTGCTCCTGGAATCAATTGCTGCAAACGCTGACCTTGAGACAAAGGAATCCAAGTATCCAAGGCACCCCAAAGAATGAGCGTTGGCATAGTCAGCCGTTCAAACTGTATGGAATTATTTTTTCTTGGCATGCTCAGGCGATCTAGGGTCGCTCGTCGATTGCCTTCGCGCAACAACAGTTCGTAGTATCGGGTAGTAACTTCATCTGTGACTTTGGCATCATCCCCATACACCTGTTTCATGTTGAGTTCAAAAAGAAATTTGGGAGTGCAGGAAAGCAGCAATTTGGAAAATAGTGGATGCCTGGCGACTTGAAAAATCCATGCACCTCCAGAACTTGTTTTCTTTTGGGCGGTGGAGTCTACCGTTTTCCGTTCAGGTGCTGTTGCACCTGCAGCATCTATCAGATTGAGCGAGAGTACCTGATCCGGATGATCAGAAGCCAACTGCAAAGCGACTCCTCCACCCATGGAATTGCCTGCCAGGTGGTATTTCGGTAGATTTAATTTCTGAGCCAATTCATAAACTAACTGACTGTAATCTTTTGTGCTATAGCGCTTTAAAGAATCAGGTCCTGTAAGTCCATGTCCTGGAAAATCCAAGGAAATGGTTTGGTAGTAAGGACTCAGTTCCTGTTGCCATGGCTCCCAAGTATGTAAGGATGCAAAGCTACCATGGAGTAAAAAAATGGGCTCCCCTTCACCTTTAATTCTTACATGAACACGAATACCGCCTACTTCGATAAATTGAGATTCCGGGGTAAGGTATTTGGCATTGACCTCCTCTGCAGAAAAATCCGGGCGATACAAGGAAGCGAGAAAAAGCACCGCTAAGAGTAGTAAAACCCCTAAAACCTTTCCAATTCTTTTGATCCAAATCATTTATTTTTTTTAAAGTATGTTTCAAAACCTACAAAAATTCTGTTCAATTACCTATTTTCAGAAAAATTACCCAAGTGAACCTAAAAAAACTAACCGATTCTATTGGACCGGGCCCCCTAATTACTGCTGCATTTATTGGTCCAGGTACAGTCACAGTTTGTACATTGGCAGGAATTCGGTACGATTATACCCTCATTTGGGCACTAGTTCTCAGCGTCGTGGCAACGGTTTTTTTGCAAGAGCTTTCCGGAAGGCTGGGGATTCTAACTCGAATGGACCTTAGTCAGCTCGTCCGAAATGAAACAGGAAGTAAGTGGAAGAGATATTCCATCATGACCCTTATTCTTCTGGCTATCGGAATAGGGAATGCTGCCTACCAGGGAGGAAATATTACAGGGACTTCCCTAGGTCTTGGGATTTTTATTGAGGTACCCACTTGGCAGATCGGACAGCTAAGCCTTGAACTCGGAAATTTAGGGGTGGGTCTTCTTGCAGGTGGATTGCTTTGGACAGGAAACTACAAACGGCTTGAATATATCCTAGTGGGCCTAGTCATCCTGATGTCCATTGCCTTTATAATTGCAGCTGCATTGACCAAACCAGACCTTTCCTCCCTCCTGCAGGGATTTGTGCCTACCTTCTCTTCCGAGGAGCTCCCTACTCTAGTAGCGCTAATTGGCACCACTGTAGTTCCCTACAACCTATTTCTATACGCTAGCTTGGTTCAAAAACAATGGACCACGGCAGCGGAGCTCCCATCCATGCGACGCGATCTTTGGATTTCTATAGTTTTAGGTGGGCTTGTTTCGGGCGCAATTTTAGTCGCAGGAGTTGCTAATCCATCCACCAACCTAGAAACAGCTCAGGATATTGCCCGAGGTCTAACTGGGGTTTTTGGAGTGTTTGGCACTTACCTCATGGGCTTTGGCTTAATGGCTGCCGGACTCACTTCTGCCTTGACCGCACCCCTAGCTGCTGGCTTAGTGATTTGCGGGATTTTGGGTTGGAACCAAAATATACAATCCACTTCCATGCGTGCCAGTATGGGAGCCATTTTACTACTGGGAATTCTATTTTCTTCCTTTGGAATCAAACCCGTGACACTGATCACCCTTGCCCAATTGGCAAATGGAATTCTACTTCCCCTAATTAGTGGATGGTTGCTTTGGCTAAGCAGCAGCAAAAAGCTTTTAGGTAGCCATGCACTTGGAAGCAAAGGAATTATTTTTGGCGCCTTTATTTGGTTAATTACCCTGATTCTAGGGATAAAAAGTTTCGGTGCAGCTCTAAGATGGTTTTAAAGCAGATGCAATTCCAAAAAAATAGCTTTGAATTGACTTAAAATTCCCGAACTTATTCATTCAATTGACACCAAACCCATCACAAACCTGAAATACTGATGAAAGTCCAGCTTCAATCTACCCTAGTGCTTTTGCTGCTAATTCTAAGTTGTGCCTGTAGTTTTGGCCAGCAAAAATCCTATTTAGGAACTCCCCCACCTCCTGGAGCCAAGCTCTATTTGGATGGAAGCAATGCCTCCTTGCAACAAAATTGGACCTATTGGAATGGGCCACGATTGGCGGCAACTCCACCCATCAAATGGCCAGAAATGACGGATCCAGTAGATGGAAAAAAAGCGATTTCTAGCAATGATCCCGCAGGTGCTGGGGGCAAATACGGTGCGGCTGATATTGTAACTAAGGATGAATTCCGAGATTTTGAGGCCCATGTGGAGTTTCTCATTCTGAAAGAAGGCGGCAATAGCGGCGTCTACTTACAAAATCGCTATGAAATGCAAGTTTTAGATGGCGATTACGGCTTGCATGGCATGGCAGCAGTCATCAATGAAACCCTACCTACCAAACAAGTTTACACCGGTATTGGCACTTGGAATGCCTACGACATCCACTTTACAGCAGCACGATTTAGTGCAGGAAAATTGGTGGAAAAAGCAAAAGTAACCCTGTATTTCAATGGAGTTAAAGTCCACGATCAAGTATCCATCCAGCAAGTTTGGGGTGGACCAAATTCAGGTATCGATGGTGGAAATGAGGGGGGCAAGGGAATCACCGACCGACCAGGAGGACTAAAACTCCAAGCCGAAGGCCATGATGTACTTTACCGAAACATTTGGATAAAGCCCTTGAATTAGGCCTGATCAACCCTTTTTAAAATCCTTGACGAATCAAAGTGGCCGTCTCCGCAAGCTCCTCTTGGGTCAGCTTCAACTTGGGACGGGTGAAATTGATGTCATCCACTGTTCGGAGCGGAACTAGGTGAATGTGTACGTGAGGTACTTCCAAGCCAATCACTGCCATACCAATACGTGTGCAAGTCAAGGACTTGTCCATGGCCTTGGCAACCTGCTGTGCAAACAGATGAAGTGCGGATAACTCACCCGGCTCGAGATCAAAAATATAGGATACCTCGCGCTTGGGAACTACCAGCACATGTCCCTTTACCAAGGGCATGATGTCCAAAAAAGCAATGAAGTGCTCGTCTTCAGCTATAATTTCAGCTGGAAGTTCTCGGGCAATGATTCTTGAAAATAAACTAGCCATAGGTAGGAATTAAGATACTTGTAAACCTTAAATCGGGACTCGGATTAAATAGAGATTTCTAAGATTTCAAACTGGAGCTTCCCAGCTGGCGCATTGATTTCAGCGATATCACCAACTGCTTTACCAGCCAAGCCCTTTCCAAAAGGAGATGCTAGAGATATTTTTCCAGCCTTTAAATCCGCCTCTTCCTCAGATACGAGGGTATAGGAAACGGTCATACCATTCTTGACATTCTTAATTTTCACGGTACACAGGATTCCAACTTTGGAAGCGTCCATTTTACTGTTGTCAAATACGCGGGCATTCCCCACAACTTCTTCCAACTTTGCGATTTTAAGCTCCAAAAGTCCTTGTGCGTCTTTTGCAGCATCGTATTCGGCATTTTCACTCAAATCCCCTTTATCACGTGCTTCTGCAATCTGATGCGCAATATCTATTCTCCCCTTGGTCTTCAACGCGTGAAGCTCATCTTTCAATTTCTTAAGTCCCTCTTCGGTGTAATACTGTACTTTTGACATAGCTAATTAATTTTCAAAAGGCTCAAAAAACAAAGTAACGGTCACTTTTTGGAGACCGTTACTTCCGTTTGCCTTTAAATACCTTGCAAAGATAGGAAAGCATTTTCACAAAGCAAGTGCCTTACTTTCTTCCTTAATTGATGAAATTTTTGAGTTGCTTACCGAAGGTTTGAAGAATTTGCTTCACAAGAACCTCATTTATTTTTTGATAGGATTCTACCGTCCAGCCCGCCACATGAGGCGTAAATAGCACATTTTCTCGTTTGGCAAGCAATTCAAATTGAAGCTTTTGATCAGGACTGAAGCGCTCAAACTTTTCATTCTCCAATACATCCAAGACCAGCCCTTTCAAAATTCCCAGATCTAGCGCTTGATTGAGGGTTTCCATACGGATAACCTCTCCCCTAGCGGTATTGATCAACCAGAAGGGCTTCGCAAAACTTTTCAATTCCTCAAGTGTGAAAAAATCTCGGGTTTCAGCGGTCAAGGGCACATGGATACTCAGTACATCGACCTCCTTTTTTAGCGTCTCCCAAGACACTTCCAGAACTCCCTTTTTTCCAAAATCTTTCTTGTATTTGTCGTAGGCAAGGACATTGACTCCAAACCCTTTCAATCGCTTGGAAAATGCTTTACCCATATTTCCAAATCCGAAAATACCAACTGTTTTTCCTTTCAATTCAACCCCACGATTCCCTTCTCTATCCCAAATCCCTTTTCTTACCTGAGTATCTGCTTGATTTAAGTGATTGAATAGCGCCAATATTCCTCCGATTGCATGCTCGGCTACGGCATCTCGATTGCCTTTGGCAGCATGAAAAAGTGCAACTCCCCGCTCTTCTAAATAATCAAGGTCCAACTGGTCTAAACCCGCTCCTGCCCTTCCGATAAATTGAAGTCGAGTAGCCCGCTCGAGAAGTGCGCGATCCAAAGGCGTCTTGGATCGAATAATTATTCCTTCGTAGGAAGCGATTTGGTCAATTATCTCCTCGCGCGTAATCTTTGGTGCATAGGTGACCTCAAATCCATACTTTCCCAGAAGCCCAAGGATACTCTCATGCATGAGATCAACTATCAGCACCTTCATGCTTAGAGATTTAAAAGCAACATGGCTACACCAAAATACACCGCCAAACCAAGTAAGTCATTGGTGGTGGTGATAAATGGGCCGGATGCAATGGCTGGATTGATGCCAAAATGATGCAAAACCAAAGGGGTAACCGTGCCCATAAATGAAGACAAAAGCACCACACAAAATAGCGCTACACCCACTGTAATACCAAATACAGGTTCGAATCCATACAAATAGGCGACCACAAGAAATACAAAAACTCCGAGCACAAACCCATTGAGTAAGGCAACCAAAAAACCTTTTAAAAATCGTTGCCATGGGGTATCGTCAAAGACAGACTTCGAAGCGAGGGACTGCACAATAAGAGAGGATGCTTGAATCCCCACATTGCCGCCCGTTGCAGCGACCAATGGAATGAAAGAAGCCA
>CANHCD010000101.1 GCA_947458795.1 Cyclobacteriaceae bacterium
AAATCAAGAGCAGAAATCCCAGGAAAGCGACCCCGGCTGAGAATAAAAAGGCGATTTGAAAATTTTCCGCCTTGTTGTTGTATAACCAGCTGGATACAAGCGCACCCAATCCGATCCCTAATTCTAGGAAAATATACATGGTAGCTAAGGCTCTACCCCGAAATTTATCGAGGGATCGATCTACCACCCAAGCCGTAGTCGTGGGGCTATACATGCCTACCGCTGCCCCAAACAATACTGCAGAACCGAGCAGCATGAACTTGCTGGTTGCAAAAGCCACGGCAATCATGGCCAACACCATGACAGCGCTCGCTACACGCATCACCTTTACTCGTCCAATCCGATCGGATGCTCGCCCAGCGATCAATCGAATGCCAAGGGAGGAGAGTGTAAAAACGGCAAAGAATAGTCCTTTATTTTTAATGCCAAGGAAGCTAGAAAGGTCAGGAATCAAGGTGAGGACCACTCCAAAGGAAAAGACAGATAGAAATAGGATGGTAGAGGGAAGAAGTACCCTTTTTTCCAGGATTTCGTTTTTATCCAACTTAAAGAGTCCTAGTCTAAGGGGTTCCTTTGTAGTTAGTGTTTCTTTAAGACGAACCAGAATGAGGATTGAAAAAATCGCAGTAAAGGCTGAAGCATAGAAAAGCACGTTGATGGGCCAGATACTTGCTATCCAGCCTCCCAGTGCAGGTCCAGCTGCCATTCCCAAGGATCCAAAAAGCGATTGAATGCCCAAGGCTTCTCCACGCTGTGCAAATGGGACCGTGTCGGCAACATAAGCTGATGTGCCTGTAGGGGTGAAGCCTGCAGAAAAACCGTGTGCAAAACGGAGAAACAAAAAGCCACTCACAAAGTGAAGGAGAGGGTAGCTTAAGCCAACCACAAAGCAGACACCTGCTCCAAAGATCATGACAGGAATGCGGCCAATGTTATCGGCGAGCTTACCACTAAAAGGCCTTGAAAGTCCAGCAGATAGGGTAAAAAGGGCAATAATCCATCCTTTATAGGACTCTCCTCCCATGGAAGTTAAGTAAGCGGGAAGCTCCGGAATGATCATGTTGAAGCTTGAAAAAAATAGAAAGCTACTCAGGCAGAGCAGAAAGAAATCAAGCGTAAAGAAAGAGGGGAGTAGCCTCATGGGGTTTGCAGTAATGAAAAGGCCGAAGATGATTTCCTCGGCCTGGTAACTTAATCTTTGTTTGCACTTTCCTCGCTTTGTGCAAGGAGGAATGCCTTCATAAATTCATTGAGGCCACCATCAAGGACGCCTTGAGCATCGGAGGTTTCATGACTGGTACGGTTGTCCTTGACCAACTTGTATGGGTGGAGTACATAGTTTCTGATTTGAGAACCAAAGTCTACCCGTAGTTTGGAGGATTCAATTTTTGCGATTTCCGCATTTCTCTTTTCCAATTCCAGTTGGTAAAGCCTAGACTTCAACATCTGCATGGCCAATTCTCGGTTGGCAAGCTGTGAGCGTTCCACCTGACACACCACCACAATACCGGTTGGCTTGTGAGTCAATTGTACCTTGGTTTCCACCTTGTTTACATTTTGACCACCCGCACCACCAGATCTAGAAGTATGTAGTTCCACATCTCCAGGATTGATGTCGATTTCGATTGAATCATCTACTTCTGGGTAAGCATATACGGAGGCAAAGGAAGTGTGTCTTCGCCCTCCTGAATCAAAAGGAGAGATACGTACCAGGCGGTGTACCCCTGTTTCTGATTTTAGAAATCCATATGCCAATGGCCCTTCAAAGAGGAGGGTGGCAGACTTGATGCCAGCAACTTCACCAGGCTGCAAATCCATTTCTCGAACTTTGTAGCCATTTTTTTCTCCCCACATGATGTACATACGCATGAGGATGGATGCCCAATCGTTACTTTCTGTTCCGCCAGCACCTGGGTTGATTTCAAGAACTGCATTGAGTTGATCTTCTTCGGCAGAGAGCATTTTCTTGAGTTCTAGCTCTTCTACTGCTTCTTTGCCCAGCAGGAAGTCTTTTTTAAGCTCCTCTTCGGTTACTTCTCCTGCGGTAAAAAATTCATACAATACCTCCAAATCCTCAATTCGCTGGTTCACGCTTTCAAAAGCGGAAGTCCAGCCTTTTCTGGCTTGGATTTGTTTCATTGTTTTTTCAGCTTCTTCTGGGATATTCCAGAAATCAGCTTGGGTCGATACGGCCTCTAGGTCTTGGATTTCTACTTTCTTACGATCGTAGTCAAAGATACCTCCTCAAAGCCGATGTGCGGGCTTTCAAGTCTTTCAGTTGGTCTGAAGTCATCTGTCTAAGTTAAAAATGTGTTGCAAAAATCGGAAAAAATCTCGGTTTTACCAGCCAATGCCCTCATTCAATTTCAAGGAGTACCAGTTGAAGTCTGTTTTTGTCTGAGAGCGTAAAGGTTTTGTAGCGCAGCGGAAGTAATCCGAATCCCGTACCCAGGAGAATGGCTGAAGTTTTGACCAGTCCTGGACTGAATTGAAGTTTGCCTTGTCGGTATAGGTTATTGATTCCTTCCAAAGCGATGGCCATCGTTCCTGCTCCTAAGGAAAGGCTCGTCAAATTGTTTAAGGTTCGATTTCTAGGGTCTTTCTCTCGAATATCGATGGCAACAATATCAGATGGATTCAGGATGTTTTCACTGAGGTAAAGGTATTCGGTATCCACGTTGACGATTCTGTCGGTGACGAAGTAGCCAATCTTTTTGCTTTTGTAGGTAATGTCTTCTCCAGGGTAAAACCGAATTTGGCTCTTCTGATTTGAACCTCGTTTGAGGAGTAAAAATTTCCGAGGTTGTTCCTGAGCGAGCAAGGGCGTAGCCATCAAACCAATAACTAGGAGGGTAAGTAATACAGTTCCTAGTTGCTTAGTGATTGAGGCTATATGATTCATCGTATTGGATATCAGATAGTTAATATCCACTGGTGTGGATCTTGGACCTCTCCATATTTGATGCTATCCAAGGTGCTGAGTACACGGGTTGAAAAGGCGTCCGGCTTTGGTTCTGGAAGTAAATAATCTTTCCCGTTCACATTGATTTTATTGATGAAAGCAATAGTTGCGGCGGTGCCTACTCCAAAAGCTTCCTCTAGACTTCCATTTTTCAAGGCTTCCTCGAGTTCCGTGACTGCTAGAAAGCGCTCTTCTACAGCTTGCCCCCAATCTTTTGCAAGTTGAAGTACTGAGTTTCTGGTAATTCCCTTGAGGATGGTGCCGCCATGGGTAGGAGCGGTGATGAGGTTCCCCTTGATCTTGAACATGACATTCATGGTTCCACTTTCCTCGATTTGGCTGTGGGTCTTGCCATCCGTCCAGAGTAACTGGTCGTAGCCCTCTTTTTGTGCTTGAAGTGCAGGATATAGGGAAGCAGCATAGTTGCCCGCAGCTTTTGCTTCTCCAGTACCTCCTTCGCAGGCACGGGTATAGGTAGTTTCTACTTTTACAGATACTGGTTTGGAATAATAGGCCCCCACTGGGCTCGTAAAGATCATGAATCGATAGCTGTCTGAAGCTTTGACACCCAGGTAATTGTCCATCGCAAACATAAATGGACGAATGTAGAGGCTGGATCCTTTTCCTTGTGGTACCCAATCTCGATCTAGGCTGAGGAGCTGCTTGAGGGCTTCCAAGAAGACAGATTCTGGCAATTGTGGCATGCACATTCGTGCTGCGGATTCATTCAATCGCTTCGCATTGGCTTCTGCACGAAACACCAAGACTTCCCCTTTTTCATTTTTGTAGGCCTTCATGCCCTCGAAAATGGCTTGCCCATAGTGTAGGGTAGCATTACCAGGGTAAATCTCCATCGGGCCATAAGGGACAATTCTAAAATCTCCCCAAGCTCCATTTTGGTAGTCCGCCACAAACATGTGGTCAGAAATGGACTTTCCAAAAACTAGGGAAGAGAAGTCTGTTTCCGAAAGTTTGGACTGGGTGGTTTTGGTCACTGGAATCGAAATGGTGCTCATAAGGAAGGGTGCATTTAGTATTGCAAAGGATATTTTTTTGCGTCAGTAGAAGCTTACCAACGTGGTTTCCAAGTTACTTCTTCAACCTCCAACTCTTGAGCCATTTTCCGACCCAAGACAAATAGGAAATCAGAAAGTCGGTTGAGGTATTGGATGACGAGTCCCGAAACTTGCTCTTCGGAGGCTAGCTCCACTACAATTCGTTCGGATCTCCTACAAACTGTTCTGGCCAGATGACAGAACGAAACTGCAGTATGTCCACCAGGGAGAATAAAGGCGGTCAACATGGGGAGTTCAGCATCCATGGCATCCATTTCTTTTTCTAAAACTTCCACATCCTCTGGAAGCAGATCTGGCTTCTTTACCTTGTCTTTTCCTGGAACAGTTGCCAAATCTGCCCCAATCGTGAATAGGCGATCTTGAATCGATTTGAGCAGCTCTGACCTTTTTTTATTCACCTCCTGATCTCGAAGTAGGCCTACATAGGAGTTTAATTCATCCAAGGTCCCATAGGCATCAATGCGGAGATCTGACTTGGGTACGCGTACTCCCCCCAACAAAGAGGTGATTCCTTGATCCCCTGTTTTGGTGTATATTTTCATATCAACGATGCATCTGTGTACTGTAAACCAAAACTGCCCTTGTCAATCGAATTAGGCAGTTACTAAACCTCGGGTTGGGTTTGGATTGACCTTATCGGATTCCACCAAGCCATCTCGGAGACGCACGATGCGGTGCGCATAGTGGGCAATGTCATCTTCGTGGGTCACCATGATGATCGTATTTCCTTTGGAATGGAGCTCATGAAAAAGTTCCATGATACCATAAGAGGTTTTGGAATCGAGGTTACCTGTTGGCTCATCCGCTAAAATGATACTCGGGCTGTTGACCAATGCTCTGGCAATAGCTACACGCTGTCGCTGACCACCAGAAAGTTCGTTTGGACGGTGTGTTGTTCGGTCGCCTAGACCCACATTGTCTAGTGCCTTGAATGCAATTTCTTGACGCTCTGATTTAGAATAGCCTGCATATACCAGCGGGAGTGCTACGTTGTCTAGGCAAGTAGCTCTTGGTAGCAAGTTGAAGGTTTGGAATACGAAGCCAATTTCCTTGTTTCGAATGTCGGCCAACTCGTTTTCACTCATGTCGCTGACATCTTTTCCTGCAAGCACGTAGCTGCCAGAGGTTGGAGAGTCCAAGCATCCGATGATGTTCATCAAGGTGGATTTTCCTGATCCTGAAGGACCCATGAAAGCGACGTATTCTCCTTTGTTTACGCTGATGCTAACCGATTTCAATGCCTGAATAATTTCAGAACCCATTTTATAGGTTTTATTGATCTCGTGCGTTTCAATGACTTTGCTCATGGTGTGATTTGTTTACTTGTTGGTTTAGCAATACGGAAAGGTACTCATTTGGATTAAAAATACATGAAATCTATCAATTCATCTCCCCCAAAAGGGCTTCAATTTCTTCTTCACTCATCCAGGTCTTCATTTCTTCCCGAGCTTCAGTGGCATATTGATCCAGCCCGATCGCTTGAGCTGCCTGTACTTTCTTGGCCCAAAGTAGTGGGTCCTTGGTAAATTCACTGGCAGCTTGAAGCAGTTCGTAAGCTTCCAAACCATCCTTGGTCTGCAAGGCTGCGCTCCAAATTAAGGGGCCGAAATAAGGATTGGCGGTGAGTTCCTCTGAGGAACCTATAAACTTGGTAAAGGATCGTAAAGAATTCGCATTGGTCCAATCTGGTGCTTGAAGAAATGCATCCAAATCTGCTATGCGGTCTGTTTTCCCTTTCAAAAAGGCTCCAATCTCCTTCAACTGAGGTGTCGTAAGGCCATGTGCTTTATGGCTCAGTAGCTTCAATGCAACCTCCAACTTGAATTTTGCCGAAGGGATGATCTTCCAATCGTTGAATAATTTTTGGGGATGAGACTGGTTGAATGTTCCCAAGAAGTCGAACTCCGGCTGAACCAGCTTGCTCTGCTCGGGTTCAGCAGTTCCTGTTCCTTGCCAATTTCGGATGGCATCATGGATGGCAAGCGGAGCTTGAAATCCTTTTTCTGCCGAAAAAGCAAAATCCTTGGCAGCTTTTTCGAAATCAAGTTGCTGCGCCAATACAAGCCCAGACAAATTGAGGTAGTAGGCAGCATCCCCAGGATTTCGAAAAGCGAGTCCATTCAAATTTTTGACGCTCTCATTGATTCTTCCTGATCCCAAGCTCCTCAAAATCGCTGTTTCCTGAATCTGCATGGTGTACTCCAGTAGGTCTTCTCGTTTTGCTAGGGAATCCAAAAAAGAGAGATCTTTGGTTGGGTCTTCGAGATTTTGGGTAGCCAGCAAATTCCGATACCCCGCTTGAATTAGCAAGGGAGAACTTTCTTTTGCTAGCTTTTCCTTCAAGCTGTTCAAAATTTGCGGATCAACTGGCGTACCGTTTTTTCGTTCCGTTGCCACCCGATTGATTAGAAAAATAAGGTCTTCTTCTGCCTCTGGGATTTCCACTTTTTTGCCGAGTTTGGCAGAGATGGCAAGCCAATTTGCAGTTGCTACGGGATTGTTCTTGGAGAGGTCAGCAAAGAGTGCCTGCGCTTCCTCGTCTTTTTTGACGAGGGTATAGAGTAAGGCTAAGTTTTGACTGAGATAGGGGCTATTTGGAAAGAATTGCAAGCCATTTTCAAGGTAAAAAACTGCCTCAAAGGGCTTATTCTCTTTTTGTAGCCGCTCCGATAGGAGTAGGATATTGTCTACCTGCGGAGCTAGGTCGAAGCTTTCTTCCAAGTGCTCCTTAGCCAAGCTTGGTTGGTCTAATTCGAACAGGAGTTGTACAGTTAAATTTTTTGCCTTGGGGTTGTATCGATACTGGTCCCAGCTATTTTCATATAGAATACTTGCTTCAAGCTTTTGATTGGTTTGATAGTAGTAATCCGCCACAATATTGCTAGTTAAAGCACTTACTTGGGATGCAATAATGGCTTCTAAAAAGGTTGTAATTACCATGAAGGCAATCGTTCCACCGATTCGGAGGTGGTAATAGGGCAGAACAAAGGGTTTGTAGAGCACCGGATGAACAGCCTTTCCTCGGTGCATGAGTGGCAAAAAGTTGATCGCTAGGTAAATAAAAAAGAATAGCGAAAAGCCTAGT
>CANHCD010000102.1 GCA_947458795.1 Cyclobacteriaceae bacterium
AATTTCAACACGGAAAAATATGCATTGTCATCCTGTGTCTCCCATCCCAACTCAGGCTTTTCAATCCGCGAACCTGGATCAAGCTCACTTTTGTACTCCGATTGCCTTTTCTCGGAAACGCGCTTCCAATGTTCCTCTGCGAGTTCATCTGCTACATGAAGAGTAGCCAGAGCCTTGACCCGTACTTGCACCTGCTTTTTTGGATGGTAGAAAAGCAAACTCACACGAGGTATTTTCAGTAAATCCTGAACTTTGGCAGTTCGATAGTCTGTGTATACTAAAAATTCTACGCTTGACGTGAGCTCGCGCAACACTACCGTTCGCACCTGTGGAAAATTGGTACCCGCAGTCGCTAAAGTTAGGAAGCGAAAAGGGTGTTTTGGATCCAAGGCACCACGACGCAACTCGTGGAGTACAGTCTGCCAAATTTGACTAGGAGCATCCGAAGAAGTAAGAAGCATTGCTATGGGTTTTTAGTAGAAACAGAACTAAGGGAATAGAGTTCAAAAAAGAGGTGACTGACGGAATTTAGCTAAATTCCGTCAGCTAGGTGACGGTATTTAGCTAAATTCCGTCAGTTTAGTTTTATTATCTTAAATTTATTGTCCAAATTCGTGTCGGTTTTCCCTAGTAATTCTTTACCAAATGGTAATTTATCCAAGAAGCATCCAATCTATTTTTGAAAAGAACCTTCGGCCAAACAAGGTGTTGATGCTTATTGGCCCAAGAAGGGTTGGGAAAACTACATTTATTCGGAATTACTTAAAAGCTTTTAAAGCTGAAGAAATTCTCAAATTAAATGGGGAAGATGTACTGGATGCTGCACTAATTCAAGAACGGTCAGTGGCGAATTATTCTCGATTGCTCGAAGGAAAGAAACTTCTGGTGATAGATGAAGCCCAACACATCCCAAATATTGGAATGATTCTCAAGTTAATTGTAGACACGATTGAAGGAATCCGTGTGATTGCATCTGGTTCTTCGGCATTTGATCTACACCAGCAAGCAGGCGAGCCGCTAGTTGGAAGAATGAGCACCTTAAATCTATTCCCTCTGGGTCAATTGGAATATTCTAAAGTTGAAGATTTCAAAACAACCCAAGAGAACAGGGAAGAACGATTAATTTTTGGTGGATATCCAGAACTGAGCCAGTATTCTGAATGGAAGGATAAGGAAGCCTACCTGTATCAACTCATGAATGACTACTTATTGAAGGATATTCTAAAAGTAGATGGGGTCAGAAACTCGCACAAACTCTACTCTTTACTGCGATTGATCGCCTTTCAAATTGGAAAGGAAGTGTCACTCGAAGAGTTAGGCAGGCAGCTAGGAATGTCTAAAAACACTGTAGAACGCTACCTAGACATGCTTTCCAAAGTATTTGTAGTCTATCGAATAAGTGGATTCAACAGAAATCTCCGTAAAGAAATTGTCAAAAATAACCGATGGTATTTCTACGATAACGGGGTTAGAAATGCCTTAATCCAAAATTTTAACAAGTTGGACCTACGGGCAGATGTTGGCGAACTATGGGAAAATTATTTAGCAGCAGAACGAATAAAATTTCAAAATTACACGCAGCTCCATTGCACAAATTATTTCTGGCGCACCTATGATCAACAGGAACTTGATTGGGTGGAAACAGAAGGAGACACTATCCGTAGCTATGAATTCAAATACAACTTGAATAAGTCTCCAAAAGCCCCCATAGGATGGAAAAATGCTTATCCAGAGGCAAGTTTTGAAGTAATCCATTCAGGCAACTACCTGGAGTGGATAGGAGGATAAAAAATAGGGCCCGCAAAATTGCGAGCCCTATTTTTTATCCATTCAAGAATTAATACAGACCCACTTCAGTACCTAGGTTTTTGAAATACACCTGCTTTTCGGCATCCAAATCCACAAGTACCGTCGCATCATTTTTGATATAACCTGCCAGTATCTGCTTGGACAGCTCGTTCAAAATCAGCCGTTGCATGGTTCGCTTGAGTGGCCTTGCCCCAAAATTGGCATCAAAACCTACCTCTCCCAAGTAATCCAACACCTCTGTCGTGGCCTCAATTTGAATGTTTGATTCAGACAATCGCTTTTGAATCTCTCTCCACTGGATGTCTACAATCTTGCGGATCACCTGCTTGTTGAGTGGCTCAAAGAGAATCGTTTCGTCGATCCGGTTGAGAAACTCTGGGCGAACTGTCTTCTTAAGCAATTCGAAAACTTCTGCTTTGGTCTTCTCGAGCACTTCTTCTCGATTCCAGTCCTCCATTTCCGCAAATCGCTCCTGAATCAAGTGCGAACCAATGTTAGTAGTCAAAATGATGATCGTGTTCTTAAAGTTGGCCAAACGACCCTTGTTGTCGGTAAGCCGTCCATCATCGAGCACCTGAAGAAGAATATTGAATACATCCGGGTGCGCTTTTTCGATTTCATCCAGAAGAATTACGGAATAGGGTTTTCTTCGAACTGCCTCAGTAAGCTGTCCGCCTTCCTCGTAACCCACATAGCCTGGAGGAGCTCCCACGAGCCTACTTACTGCATGCCGTTCTTGGTATTCCGACATGTCTATTCGGACCATCGCGTTCTCATCATTGAATAGGTATTCGGCCAGTGCCTTAGCAAGCTCAGTCTTACCTACCCCGGTGGTGCCCATGAATATAAAGCTTCCTATCGGTCGTCTTGGATCCTGCAATCCTGCCCTACTTCTACGCACGGCATCGGAAAGTGCAACAATCGCTTCCTGCTGTCCTGCTACTCGTCGACCCAACTCATCTTCCAGGTGAAGCAATTTTTCTCGTTCGGATTGAATCATTTTGCTCAAAGGGATACCCGTCCACTTGGACACCACTGAGGCAATGTCTTCTTGGTCTACCTCCTCTTTGAGTAGCGGGGAGCCTGCCTGCATTTCGGCCAACTGAGTTTTGAAGCCTTCCAGCAATTTCTCTGCCTCCACAATCTTTCCGTATCGGATTTCGGCTACCTTACCAAAATCCCCAGCCCGCTCCGCTTGTTCGGCTTCGACTTTTAACTTTTCAATGGCCTCTTTCTCGTGCCGAATGCCGAGAATAACTGCTTTTTCACTCTCCCACTTGGCTTTTACCGATTGTCGCTTCTCTCCAAGATCCGCTATTTCTTTACTCAAGACCACTTCCTTGTCCTTGTTGTTTTCTCGACGGATCGCCTCACGCTCAATCTCAAGCTGCATGATCCGACGGTTGAGCTCATCCAATTCCTGAGGAAGGGAGTCAATTTCCATGCGCAACTTGGCCGCAGCCTCATCCATCAAGTCGATGGCCTTATCAGGCAAAAAACGATCTGAAATGTAGCGCTGCGAGAGTTCCACTGCAGCGATAACCGCATCATCTTTGATACGCACACCGTGGTGCAACTCGTACTTATCTTTGATTCCTCTCAGGATGGAGATGGCATCTGCCGCATCAGGCTCATCCACTAGCACGGCTTGAAAGCGACGCTCCAAGGCCTTATCCTTCTCGATGTACTTTTGGTATTCCTTGAGCGTAGTGGCTCCGATCGCATGGAGCTCCCCTCGAGCCAGTGCCGGCTTGAGCAAGTTGGCTGCGTCCATGGCTCCCTCTCCTCCACCTCCGGCTCCAATCAAGGTGTGAATTTCGTCAATGAACAGGATAATTTCTCCCTCTGCATCGGTCACTTCTTTGATCACCGACTTGAGTCGCTCTTCAAATTCGCCCTTGTACTTGGCGCCTGCTACAAGCAGACCCATGTCTAGGGAGATTAAGGTTTTGGACTTTAAGTTTTCCGGTACATCTCCAGAGACAATCCGTTGGGCCAAACCTTCCACAATTGCAGTCTTCCCCACACCTGGCTCACCGAGTAGGATGGGATTGTTTTTGGTACGTCGAGCAAGAATCTGCAAGACGCGTCTAATTTCTTCATCTCGACCAATGACAGGATCTATCTTTCCCTTCTTGGCCAATTCATTTAGGTTTTTGGAATATTTTTCCAATGCCCTGTACGTACTTTCTGCGTTTGGATCAGTCACCTTGTTTCCTTTTCTAAGTTCTTTAATCGCTTCTAGGAGCGCTTTTTCAGTAATTCCCTGATTCTTCAACAGCTGGGCCACGGGATCGTTTCCAGCCAATAATGCCAAGAGCAAATGCTCGATGGCCACATACGCATCTCCAAAAGTCTTCAAGTAATCCTTTGCCTTGATCAACACTTGATTTGCAGCAGAAGACAAATAGGGCTGTGCACTTCCCCCAGTCACCTTGGGAAGTTTTTGAAGATCTTCGTCTAGTTTTTGGTTCAGCAGTTGCTGGCTAGCACCCAACTTTTGTAGCAGAAATTGAGAGACGTTTTCGTCCTCCAAAAAAATCCCTTTCAGCAAATGGGAAGTTTCAATGGCTGGACTCCCAGAAGCCGCAGCAAGTTCAGCGGCTTTCTGTATCGCCTCCTGGGATTTGGTAGTAAACTGCTTAAAATCCATGGATCTTCTTCTGGTTTAGTAGGATGAACTGCTTTTCTTTCCGGGAAGCATCAAATTGACCTCCAAACTAGAATTTACGTCATTCTGTCTGAAAAAAGTTAAAAATTGACTTTAATCATGAATTTTTGGCAGAAAAATTAGAAGAAACCCTGCCTTTTACGCACTGAATACTACCTAGGAAAGGCCTTATTGATAAAAAAAGCAAACGAATTCTTTTAGATAACCTAGCCTGCCTACCAAACAGGACGAGAAGTTTTCATTCTACAAATAGTTCTCTTTGCGGCTTCTCTTCTTTGCGAGAAAAAAAAAGCATACGAGCAAAACCGGCCTACAAAGCAGGACGCGAAATTTTCATTCTACAAGTAGTTTTCTTTGCGGCTTCTCTACTTTGCGAGAAAAAAAGAGAGTAACAAGAGCGTTGTAGCTAGACCTCATTAGGCGCCCTACTTTTGGCTTGCAGCAAAATCCTCCACTGCTTGCCAAACGCGAAATATGTTTTTGTAGCTGATTTTTTCTAAGTCTTCCTTTGAATATCCCCTTCGGAGCAACTCCGAAAAGAGGTTGGGAAACATGGAAACGTCCTTTAAGCCCGTTGGCAAGGAATCTCCCACCCCATCGTAATCTGAACCCAAGCCCACGTAATCAATACCCACCAACTTAACCACATGGTCAAAATGATCTGCTACCCGCTCCACAGTTGGAAAGGGAGTAAACTTGGCGGTATACTCCTGAATGTATTGCTGTGCCCGAGGGTCTGATCGAGAAAGGTTATTTTCCGCCAACCAATTGACCACATGTTCTCTCACCTGGGCTGTGCCTTCCGTGTAGGCAGAATCCAGAAAAGCTCCGCCAAAATTAATCATCATCACCCCTCCATTCTTTGCGAGGCCTTGGATCAATTCATCGCTCATGTTGCGCTCAAAGCCTGGAGTAAACTTCCTCACCGAAGAATGGGAAGCGATGACCGGCACCTTAGTGACCGCAAGGGCATCTCGAAAGGTATTGTCCGAGACATGACTCAAATCAACCATTATTCCCAGGCGGTTCATCTCAGCAACCACCTTCGCTCCGTAGTCACTCAAGCCACCGTGCGTCGCCGTAGTGTCGTAGCTCGCATCTCCGATTAGGTTGTCTTTGCCATGCGTAAGCGTGATGTAGCGTATCCCTCTGCGGTGAAAATAAGCCACATTGGCTAGGTCATCCTCAATACCAGCGCCATTTTCCATCCCCATGGGAAGCGAAATAAGCCCTTTTGCAAAATTTACACGAACATCCGCAGGACTGTAGGCCATGGCAAACTTATCTGGAAAAGTAGCGGCTATCCGCTCCGTCATCGCAATCAAGGTGTCAGCAAGTGCTTTTGAAGCACCCGGGATAGCTTGGTTGGCCGCTGGAATATAAATAGACATAAAAGGCGCATCCAGTCCCCCTGCCTTGGCACGAGGATAATCAAAATTACCATCCGGAGTTCGTACCGATACATCCAGCACTTCTCGCTTCAGTGTAAATCCCCCCACCTTCATGCGGTAAGGAAGGTCCACATGTCCATCCACCACAATCGTAGATTGGGCAATTTGAGTAGCTGCTTGCAATCGCTCTTCAGCCGTAAGTTTGGTGTAATCAGGCGCCTGCTTCACCGAAGCACAAGAACCAAGTGCAGCACAAAGGGCCCCCAACAAAAAGAATCTATTCATGATCATCCAGAAATATAGGTAGGGAAGATACCTCCTTTTAGAACTCAAACCAATAAAATCATCCTCAAAAGCACGTGAAGAAAGGAGGCTCAAACTCGCAACAAAGCGATGGGGTAAAGAATTGCTATCCATCACAGCTACTCAAAAAAAGGTTACATTAAAAACTAGTTATTGCTTCTTCTCCTGCTTGAATAGGAAGGCAAATGCATTTTTTTGAACCTTTATTGGTCTTTACGTCTTATGTACATAGAGATAAATCTTCTTTCAAAGGGAAGCGGTTAATATGTCGAAACTAGGACGCTAAGGCAGCTTTTCATTTTCTTAACCTCCCTTCAATTGACCGCTCATGGAGATAGTATGCCACCATGGATTATTTTTAGAAAAGAATTACAGTCTAACGCGTATCTTCATCTCACTTTAACTAGGGCCAATTAATAATCGGATACTATGAACTCGAAAGAAATCAACTACGAACTGGAAAAAAACATGGAGGTCATCTCGCAATTGGATGATTTCGTTGGCCATGCCGTAGACACCGTCCTTGTGGATCCGGAAGACTGCTGGCAGCCGTCTGACTTTTTGCCCGACTTTGCCAATCCAGATGCTATGGAAGATGTCAAGCTTCTCCAGCAACGAGCTTCAGGGATTCCTGATACGGTATTAACTTCTTTGATAGGCAATCTGGTCACAGAGGAAGCCTTACCTTCTTATCAAACCTATTTCAACCTTTTGGATGGAATCAATGTAGAGCGAAGCTTGCTCTCCCCATCCGGATGGGTACGTTGGTCCAAGGCTTGGACTGCTGAAGAAAATCGCCATGGTGACCTACTGAACAAGTACTTGTACCTTACTGGCCGTGTAGATATGCGTGCAGTGGAGCAGACTATTCACCGCTTGATCACCAACGGCTTTGATCCTAAATCGGATTCCGACCCCTACCAGGCCATGATTTACACCTCC
>CANHCD010000103.1 GCA_947458795.1 Cyclobacteriaceae bacterium
ACTACCATGCCTTGTACCTTGGCTTCTTTGGCAGCAGTAGGATATTTTAAATTTTGAATCATGTAGTTGGTAAGCCCAGTGATTCCCCCTGGAGGAACGGGCATTTCATCTACGGTAGAATTTACAGTTTCCTGGGCCTGAACAGTAGCATTAAATGATAAGGATATTCCTAGCACTAGCGAGAAAAAGGCAATACGAAGTAGAGTTTTCATTTTTACAAAAAGGTTAATTCATCCAAAGAAGAAAACTTACCTCTTCTTTTCAAAATAAAATACCTTAAGTGGAAGGATTGCCTACTTTTTCAAACAGATAAAACAATTCTGCGGCAATTTGATGAGAGCGCTCGCTGTACATCTTTTCTTCTAGGAGACTATCGTCAAAGGCCTTGGGATCCTCAAAACGAAGGGGAAACCGCCTTTCCGCACCAGGAATGAAAGGACAGTTCTCATCGGCATGATCACAAGTCATCACTGCTGCAAAGTCTTTAGGCGCATTGATGGCATCGTCATAAAGCTTTGAAAAGGCAACAATGGGCTGTTCGTCCTCACTGTAAAAAACAAAATATACTGGATTCTCTCCCTCCTTTTTCACCACCTTAAATCCATCCCGCTGTATGGCTGCCACGGCACGGGGATTGAATTCTGTTACCTCTACTCCACCGGAATAGCAGTTGGCTTCTATTCCATAATAAGCAGCGGCGGTTTGGGCCCAAATTTGAGAAAATTGACTTCTTCGGCTATTGTGAGTACAAATAAAGTTGAGGCGAATCTCCTTTCCTTGCTTCATTTTTGCGCGCAGGTAGGTAGCCATTTCGTCCAAGAGTTGCAGACGCTCGCTTGAAATGGCGGCAAAAGGAAGGTTTGCAATCGTTTCGGAAAGATTCGGGTAAAACAAAGGGGACATTGGCAAAGGGGTTTGGGCTTAGCAGCAACCTGAGTTGGGAGTACAAACGCCTCCTCCAGCTACGGTGGAAAGTCTTATTTTTGGCTTTTTGGTAGGGATTCCACATTTGTCTTTTGCCAAGCAATCGGTCTGCTTTGCTACCAGGTGAAAAGCCCCAGCATGCACCTCTAGCCCGTAACGACCTAGCGTATCCCCTTGGTATTCCACATCCACTTCTAGGTCTTCCAAGGCAAGCTTTCGCTCTGCGAGCGCAATAATATCCATCAGCTTGGAGGCGGCGAGGCGGTGATCTACGTCCCCATCTTCCCAGAGCTGGAAGTTGATCGCTGACTCCTGGCGGATGGTTCCTCCACAGTCAATGTAGCGCTTTGACACCTGCCCTACTTCCGTCACGTGAAAGTGCGCAGGCACCTGAGTTCCGTCAGGCAAGGTAAACGATAGCCCATCCATGCTAGCGAGTTCGGATTTGATTGCAGAAAGTTTCATAACAGCTTAGGTTTAAGTATATAATACAAGTATCTATTGATCAACAACATAAGGAATCCTCAGGATTATCAGCGAGCAGCGCAAAGAAGTTTTGGAATTGAAGACGAACTTCTTCCCAGCGCTTCCTATCCAAGCAATAATTCACTGTGGTACCCTCAATACTCCCACAAATCAATCCCAGTTCCTTAAGTTCCCGCAAATGCTGAGAAATGGTGGCTTGGGCCAAGCCTAATTCCTGCACGAGTGTACCGTTGATGCAAGAAGTGGTGGCGGCTAAGTACTGAAGAATGGCGATGCGAGCAGGATGAGCCAATGCTTTGGCTAGTACTGCCAGTTCGTTCTGCTCCACGTCAAATAATGCTGTTTTTGTAACACCCATATCAATCGTAATATTACGATAAATTTAAAAAAAGGTTTTACACTAACTTATTAATTTTATAAAAATCATTTGGGTGCAATCACCACCGTACGGGTAAGTACGGGGGAAACAACAAAATAGCCCAGCACCTCCCCTTTTCCGCTGACAACCCGGATGTTGGAAGTGGGATTTTGTGGAGGAGGACTAAAAAGGCCTCCATCGCTAAAAAGAAGATTTACCAGCTGGCTTAAGTAGACGAAAGCATCTTTATTCAAACGATACAACTCCATCCTCACTCGGTCATTTTTCTGGAATGCATAGCCCAATTCCAATCCTTTCTCGAAGACCTGAAGTCCAAAGGTATCGTCAAACAAGAGGTAATCTTCACGTTGGTTTTTTAAAGTATCGTTTTCAATGACACGGATTCGGTACTGGTTATTATCTAGAAAAGGGATCTTCCCATATACTTTAATGAAGTACCCCTCACCGCGAAAAGGCCGATCCTTTTCATAATTCCAAACCACCGAATCCAAGATTGGTGGAGCTAGCATAAGTCCCTCAGATTGATAGGTTTGGCCCTTCCAGTTTACATTAAGTTGATAGGATTCACCTACTATTGCCCGCTCCAATGGATTAGGCCGATAGGATCGTGTAGCTTCCAAATAGCGAAAAGCAATTTTTCTTCCTGTCTTCAATTCCTTAACAAAGACTTCTGCATCCCGTACCGACTCTTGGTCAAGCGAGTCGTAGTAGTTCTTGGCTAGGGAAATCTTTACTTCATTGGAGATGCCTTGGTCGGTCCAATAGCCCTCGATTACGGGAATCCTCCCTTCTTTTTGGTCCAAATCCAAGATCACCTCTTCTTGGCAAGAGAAGAATAAACTAGAGATCAACAGGAGTATCCACGTTTTTTTCATCAGAATTGAACGTTGTAGGTGATGGAAGGAAGAAAGGTAAAGAGGTAAGTCATCACCACGCCTGGACGAGCAGAGACGATCTCACCGTCTTCAGGTGAATAGTTCACTTGGTTATTGTACAGAACTCTAAAGTCGTAGGAAAAAGGGTTTTTTCGGCCATAGAGGTTGTAAACCCCAAAATTCCAACTCCCTTTCCACTTTCTGCCTCGATCGGGGTTTTTCCAGGTAACTGAGGCATCGAGTCGATGGTAATCCGGAAACCTGTTCTCGTTTCGGTAATCAGAATAGAGAGGAACCGGCTGATTATCCAGTACATAGGAGCCTACCGGGAAGGAAACTGCCTGTCCCGAAGTATAAACGAAGGTAAATCCAGCTGACCAAGCGGAGGAAAATTGATGGTTTACTACCAAAGAAACATCATGTGGACGATCAAAACGAGGATTATAGGCTTCGTTTCTGCTTATTCCATCTATTTGTCTCCAGGCACGAGACCAGGTATATCCTAGCCATCCCGTTGTTTTTCCTTTATTTTTTCGGAACAAAAATTCCGCACCATAGGCCCAACCTCGACCACTCAAAAGCTCAGTTTCCACCTGGTCAGAAAGCAAGATTCGTGCACCATTTCGGAGGTCAATTACATTCTCCAAGTTTTTGTAATACCCTTCGACGGATAGTTCCCATCGGTTTTGATCAAAATTATGAAATACGCCAACTGAAAATTGATCACTTTGAATTGGTCTAATGTATTGATCGGCCAAAACCCAACGATCGATTGGTAGTCCTGCAGAACTATTGGAAGCGATTTGAACGTATTGGAAATTCCGATTGTAGGAAAGCTTCACCGAAAAGTCTGGGCGCAGCATGTAGCGAAGCGCAATTCGCGGTTCCAATCCCTGGTACCGCTGCATCACCTCAGCAGGGCCATAAAATAGCGAATCTGAAGGATCTACGTCTGGATTGGGTGCGTTTCCCGGGTATTGGTACACCTTTCCTTCACCCAACTGCGCATAGATTCCTTGCCGAAGTCCCAGTTCGCCGCTAAGCTTGTCTGTAAATTCTTGAGTAAGCCCTACAAAAGCATTTCCCAGTGCACCTTGTACGCCTTGAGTTTGCCTTCTGTTGATCGGATTATTGGGGGATGGCTTGAGATCGGACGGTGCAAAATGGTACAATTGGCCATGAACACCCCAGAACAAGGTGCTCTTTGAGGCTAGAACTCGTGTCCAAGTGGCCTTAATCCCCGTCTCAGAGAGGGAGTTGGTCCAATCAAACCCATTATCCTCATTGTCAAATTTGACTTGATAGCTGTATCTAGAGTGGTAGCCTTGAAGATCAAAGAAGGAACTATCCGAGTTGACTCGATTCCAGTTGATTGCAGAAACCCAATTTTTCCAACCCAAGCCGAATTGACCACTAAGCCCTAAAAAATCACTTCCTTGATAGCTACTGAAGGACAGTTTGTCTTTATCACTCAGAATAAAGGCAGCCTTCCCATTTAAATCGTAAAAATTAAGCTGATTGTTTTTGACATCTGGATTGGAGGAAAGTTTCAAAAAAAGGTCCGCATAAGTTCGTCGGCCACTGATCAAAAAGTTTGATTTTTCTCCAAAAATCGGGCCTTGAAGGGTCAATCGAGAAGAAATAGTCCCAATTCCCCCTTCTCCACTCAAGCGATTCGTTTCGCCTTCCCTCAGGCTGACGTCAATTAAAGCGGAGGCTCTTCCTCCATAACTTGCAGGCATGTTGCCTTTGTACAAGTCTACTTTTTTGATTCCATCCGGGTTAAACACGGAGAAAATACCAAAAAAATGAGAGGCATTGTAAACAGGAGCTCCATCCACTTGAACCAAATTTTGGTCTGCGGATCCTCCTCTTACAAATAGCCCTGCTGTGCCTTCCCCGGCTGATTTCACCCCAGGTAGCAATTGTAAACTTCGCAACAGATCCACCTCTCCAAAAAGCGCAGGAAGCGATTGGAGGGTTTCCATAGAAAGAGTAGATTTCCCAAGCTCTAAATTCTTGACTTGCTCATCTCCTCTCCGTTCCTGAATAAGAACCTCTTCCAACGAAAAATCCTCTGGCTTCAAATAAAAGCGTTGCAACTTGTCTAAGTCACGACCTTGGATGAGTCGAGTAGATCGCTCATATCCCAAATAGGAAACAAGCAATTGCGTTGGGATTTTGGAGACAGGTAGTGAAAATCTACCTTCCGTATCGGAAATAGTTCCTGATGAAGCCTGACCTTCCCAAAAAATATTGGCTCCCACAAGGGGTTCAGAAGTATTTGCATCCAACACTAGGCCTTGCAAAAGGCTTTTTTCTTGGGAAATTGCCGAGAAGGCCAAGAAAAAGCAGAAGCAGAAACCTGTAAATTTTACTAAAAACATTCGTGGATACATTCTTGGGATCTACTGCCTGAACGAGTTAGGGACATTAATGTTTGTTAATTCTGACAGTTCTTTTTAAAAAGGAATCCCTATTTTGGCCAATTTCTGCATTCAAAGTTAGCTTTATTTCCTAATTTCAGGCCATGATTTGGGCATATCCGGATATCAAACTTACGCTCCTTCTAGCTGGAATCTTCATCCTGCTGTACCTGTTCTACCTGAGCCGTTTTTGGTCCATTAACCGAAAGTTGAAGGTGGAAAAGCAGCGACTTTTTACCAAGCTGATCATTCGAACCATCTACTTTATCTTGCTTTTAATCGCCTTTGCTGGCCCTTCCATTGGAGATTCTTTCAAGGAAGTGAAGGAAGAAGGCAAAGATATTTTTATTGCCGTTGATCTTTCGCAATCCATGATTGCAACAGACATCGCTCCAACTAGGCTGCAACGCATTCAATTTGAATTAAAGGAATTGCTTAAATCCTTTCCCTCAGACAGAGTGGGATTGATTATTTTTTCCACTGAATCTTTTCTTCAGTTGCCACTTACCTACGACCAAGCAGTAGCCAATCTTTACATTGATGGTCTTTCCATTGGATTGGTGCCCAATTTGGGAACTGACCTTAGTACTCCACTTCGGATGGCCCTGGAACGTTTCCAAAATGACCAGAGTCCGGAAAAAAAATCTCGTTCCGTGGTCTTGATTTCGGATGGAGAACATTTTGGCGAAGACTTGGATGGGATTGCAGAGGAATTGGTTGACCAAGGGATCAAAGTCTTTGCTGTAGGGATTGGAACAGACAGAGGTGGTGAAATGGCTCGTGGCAATGGACTTGTAATGGACCCAGACACAGGAAAACCAGCATTAACCAAGTTAAACCGTGAGCCCTTGCAATTTATCGCTGCAGAAACAGGTGGGCAATACTTTGAAATCTCGGATCAGGTACAAGAAATGGGAGGACTGATTTCAGCAATTGAGACCTTGGAAGGCGGTATTTCCACTACTCGAATGGTAGAAGCAAGTTCAAACAAGTATTTTTACTTCCTCTTGGCCGCCCTTGCATTGGCCTTGGTGGATATGATTTTACCCATTAAAACAATCAAACTCTGATGAGCTGGATCAAGGGAATCTTCCTGATTTTAGTATTTCTGCCCGCCTCTTGGACTAGGGTAAGCCGCTTGAATGCAGCAATAGATCAAGCTGCTGTAAGCTATGCCGCTACAGAATACGCGCAATCCATCAAAGATCACCGAGTGCTTGTCGAAGAGTTTCAATTGGTGTCCGAGTACTTAGATTTTAACTTGGGACTCAGCTACAAATACGCAAATCAACCAGAGGAAGCCGCTGCAAACTTTGATAAAGCCAGCCAAAGTACAGATGAACGCTTGACCTCTTTTGCTTTCAACCAAGGCGGGGTAGTCTTGGGAGACAAAAAGGACTACCAGGCTGCTTTAAGTAAATTTCAATCGGCCTTGATTCAAAATCCATTGAATGAGGAGGCTAGATACAACTACGAATTGCTTGCTCGATGGCTAAAGAGAGATGAGGAGCGGAAGAATAAAGATGAAAATACACCTGAACCTTCGGAGTTTGCCAAACGGAAAAAAGCGGAAGCAGATCGTTTGGTGGAACAATTCCGGTTCAAAGAAGCGTTAACACTTTTGGAGGCAGCTCTTGCTCAAGACGAGACGGTAGCCGCCTACCAAGAATTTATGACAAGTTTAAAAGACGTAGTCGAAATAAATGAAAACTAAGCATCACATTTTCTTTGCATTGGCTTTTTTGCTGCTTTTCGCAGGAAAGGCGCAGGCGCAGAGCGCAGGAGAGTTTTTCAATCGTGCGGCTCGCTCCTATGTGAAAACAGCCAAAGAGCAAGCCCTTAAAGAGGTAAATGATGGACTAGCGAAGTATCCAAACGACGCCAAGCTGAAGGCCTTGAAGGAAAAGTTGAATCAAGAACAGGAGGAAGAGCAGCAGGAACAAAACCAAGAACAGCAGCAGCAAAACCAACAAAATCAGGAGCAAAAAGACCCCTCAC
>CANHCD010000104.1 GCA_947458795.1 Cyclobacteriaceae bacterium
ACAAGCCCTAGATTTGTCTAGGACTCACCCTCCTTTTTAGCTCACTTGCCCTATTCTATGATGCGATTGTTGCAGACCCTCGGCTTTGTGTTATTTTTTGTATGCAGTTCCTGTGCCCAGGAGGAACCAGCTCCTCGTTCTGCGGCTCAATCAACGGATTATATCCCACAAGTTTCACTTGGGTATACGATCCAACATAGTTATTACAGCCTTTCCTACTCCAGCACGCACCGGCAGGCAGAGTATGCTTACTACTACTTGAGTCCAGAGAGCATTCAAGGAGGGCAAGCGCGCACAGACGACTTCCGAGTAGATCCGAAGGTGAAAGCCAACCCAGTGAAGAGCACGGATTACCAAGGTTCGGGTTACGATCGGGGGCATCTCTGTCCTGCGGCCGACATGGCTTTGAATTTGACTGCGATGTCCGAGACCTTTTTTATGTCCAACATGTCGCCCATGACCCCGTCTTTCAATCGAGGGATTTGGTCCAAGTTGGAAGATTGGGTGCGAGATGCGGCCTTACAAGAAGGAGGGCTCTTTGTAGTCACAGGGCCTGTGCTTTCCAAATCCTGCGGATCCATCAATTCGTCCATCACTATCCCCTGTTCCTACTACAAGATTGTATTCACCGGTGGCTCAAGCCCTAAGATGTTGGGATTCCTCCTTTCCAATGCAGGTGCATCGGGTTCGGTACAGCAATTTGTAATTACCATTGATGCCCTCGAGCAGCAAACTGGCATCGATTTTTTCCCTCAGCTAGAAGATGCCCTCGAGCAAAACCTGGAAAGCAAGGTGAGTTTGAGCGGCTGGAAGTTTTAATTTTTGAATCAAACCAAGTCAAGTTTGTGTTTCGTATTTTTTGCCGCTTAGTTAGTTCTATTCAAAGAATTTTGCAATCCCTGACATAGTATGTATCGATAAGTTACATCCGAAACAAACACGAATAACACGAATCTATTAAACTTTTTTATAGTCAATTTTGTCATTTGTTTAATTATTTGATAATGTAGCTAAACAAAAAAAACATAAAGAATAATCATGAAAAAAACCGCTCTAATCTTCGTCTCTGCTTTTACGCTAATCTTGGCTAGTTGCAGCCCACCCACTTTATGTGAATGTTTAACAGCCCCAGGTGGAGATCCATCCAATGATAAACCTTCAGGTTGCAAGGATGTAATCGAAGGGCGGTATGGAACCACAACTCCTTCCACTGAACAAATGGAAAGCGATTATTATGAATGTAAGGGAGAGTAATTTCCTTATATTTATATAGGTTCCAAATTGAGTGAACGAAAATCCAGCTCTTTTTCGAACTCCTAGTTACAAATAAAATTAGAGGAGTATTTGTTTGGGTATCTCTTGATTTCCAAATTTTCAACTAAGCAAATTTACTCCACCTCAACAAATCAAAAAATTCAAATTAAAATTTTAATTAAACTAAAAAAACATGAAAAATCTTAACCCTATAATTGTTGTTCTTTCTCTTATTTATGGTATTACTTGCCTTATGGTTCCTGATGCCAATATCTACATTGCAGGTGTAAATAGTGGAACTAGTCCAAATATATTTGGTTTGATTATTGGTGGACTTGTAATTTTAGGAATACTAAAATCACTAAAAGACAATGACTCCTCCACCACTTTGGGTATGTCCGCACTATTGCTTTTTGTAACTGTTATAAATATAATTTTCATTTTAATTGATTTCACAACCAATTCATCTTCTATAATTAGTAATGATGTTGCTTCAGTAAAAGATATGGGAATGGAAGTTGAGGCAAAGTTAAGTGATGGTGCTTACTACACTTTGATTTTATCCATTCTTATTTGGGGTGCCAGCTACTTCAAAGTGAAAAAAGCTAGTTAATTATTTTAAACCGCAAATTTTGGAAATTTATTGAGTTAAATTCCCTAATCTTTCTAGAAATAATAAGTTTGAATTTCTGATATCCTCCAACTTTTTTTTTTAATGACTTGTGTAGTATGGAAAGTTTTCAGTTAAAAAAGAAAGTCGTAAAATCATAGCTCGTTTGGAGATATAAGATAATGCTTAAAATGTAAGCTCTTGATTCTTTCAGGGATTTCCATTTTATACTTTGATTTAAATATTTATTTATCAGTCTAGGTTTTTATTGATTTAAACATAATTTCATGCATCCAGAAATAGAGAATCTAATCAAAATCGCCCTCGCTGATGGAGTAATCACTGAAAAGGAAAAATCTATCATTCTCCGAAAAGCAGAAGCATTGGGGGAAGATCTAGATGAAGTTGAGATGATTTTAGAAGGAAAAATTGCTGAATTAAGCAGTGTGAATTCTGAAAAACAATCGAGTTCAGTCAAAGAAGGAAGCCTAAAAAAATGTCCTTCTTGCGGATCTCCAGTAAAGGCATTTAAGATAAGTTGTGAATTTTGTGGACACGAATTCCGGGAATCGAAAGCACTAACTTCTAAACAAAAATTACATGAAGAGTTAGTTAATGCTGAAAAAGAGGAAAGATCTAGGCCGCTTTCGTGGTCAGAAAAACTTGATGCTGAAAACGTCTACCAGAGGAATGTGGATTCTAGAAAAGCTTCCATCGTCTCCTCATTTCCACTTCCAAACAATAAAGAAGATATCCTTGAATTTTTTAATTTGGCCATTCAAGAAAGTATAAAAACAGGTGGCGTACAGGATCAAGGGACTTTACGCAAAGCATGGAAATCTAAAGCACTTGAACTAAAAACTAAAATTGCTTTAGAATTAAAAGATGATTCCCATGCTCAGATTTTGATCAAAGAATTTGACAAAACAAAAGGGAAGATTTTTGTACCCAAACAATTACAGGTTTTCATAGGCCTGTTGCTTTTTGCTGGTTTGTTAATTGGTGGGATTTTGTTGGGAGGGACATTTCATGATGAAGAAGTAGCCAAGGAGAATGAAAGACTAGAATCCATATTAAGTTCTATATATCAAGATATTGATTTGAAAAATTATGAAGCTGCCTTAATAAAATCTTCAAGCCTTAAATGGGAATACGAGGATAGTTGGTCAAAAAATGATACCGATAAATTGACCACAGCTTGGGATGAGAAAAGGATAGAATTAATAAAGTCGATTAAAGAAGCTCAAAATAAAAACTAAAATGAACCAAGAATTAGAAAAATTAATTGATTTAACTCTCGTTGATGGACTTTTAACTGAAAAAGAGAGAGTAGTAATTTACAATAAAGCAAAACAATTAGGTGTTGACGAAATAGAAGTCGATGTAATTCTTGAGGGCAAGTTGCAGCAGATACAAGCTAAGCAACCTAAACCTTTAAAAGAAAAAGTTGGCAGCATAAAAACCTGTCCTGCCTGCGGAGCTAGTGTAAAACCTTTTACTGATGAATGTAATGATTGTGGTCATGTTTATCGTCATGATTCATTAAATAAACTTACATCTGAACTTAAAGACAGCAAAAACGATCTTGTTTCTCAGATATCTATGCATGCTATTCCAATTAATCGCGAAGCGTTAATTGAATTCCTAGCTTTTTCGTATGGTAATGCCAGTAACAAAGGGTTGAAATTCGACATACGCTCTGCTTGGAATTCAAAATTTAATGAGGCGTTGGAAAAATCAAAATTCTTTTTCCAATCTGAAGAGGATAAAAAAATACTCAAGGATTATGGTGTTAAAAAACTCATATTAGATAGTGATTTCGTGTTTACACCTGAAGAATTATTAGATCATAAGCAGCAGCAAAAAGATCTTGCGAAAAACCCATTAATGTACGTTTTGTTGTTTATTTCATATTTAATGATTGCCTTTTTAATCTCGCTTACAGGCAAACAAATTTGGCCATTTTAATAAGGAAATTAAACTTTGAGTTTGTTAGAAATATTTTTGATTAATTAAATCCATAATGAATGGGACTATTTAGCAGTAAAAAAGAAGGTGGATTAATGGATGTTATCCGTTGTGACGAACAAGAATATCTTGTGTGGAAATGGCGTCCTTCTGGAGAAGCTAATTCTACCACTAAAGAAAATTCCATTCGCTATGGAAGTAGTTTGAGAGTAAAGGACGGAGAACTTGCTGTTTTTGTGTACAAACAAAATAGTGAAGTAATGCAAGATTTTATTTTTGGTCCTCATGATCAAACAATCAAGACTGCAAACTTTCCAATTTTAACCAATATCGTCGGTTTAGCATTTGGAGGAAGTTCACCATTTCAAGCCGAAATCTATTTTATAAATCTTTCAGGTAATATGCAGATAAGGTTTGGTGTTCCTTACTTCGATGTTTCTGATCCAAGATTTTTAGATTTTGCAGTACCGATCGCCGCAAGAGGTACAATTACATTTAATATCACTGACTATAAAGGATTTATAAAACTTAACCGTCTGATTAATTTTCAGTTGGAGGATTTTAGTAAGCAGATTAAGGATGCTGTAACGAAGTATGTTAAAGGTGTAATTACAAACATTCCTATCGATAAAGGAATCCCTGTATTACAAATGGAGAGAAAGCTATTAGAGATTAATGATATCGTCTCTAGCTATTTGAAATCAAGACTCGAGAACGATTTTGGGGTGAATTTGAAAGGTTTTGATCTCTCCGCAATTGAGGTTGATAAAGAAAGCGAAGGTTATTTAGAATTAAGAAAAGTTACAGCGGAACAAACAACAAAAACAACAATAGCACAAACAGATGTGAACATCAAAAATCTAGAAGATTTGCAAGCCATAAATGCAAATAATTTAGAAGAAACATTGCGAGTACAACGAGAGGAGGCTCAAAGAGCACAGAAACTACGAACAGAAACCAACTTTATTGGTGCGCACGCACTCAATCAACAAACTGAAGTGTTGAAAACAGGTGCTGCGAGTTTAGGGAATATGGGAAATATAGATTCGAGTGGGGGAGGAGGAGGATTTAATCCTGCAGGAATAATGACTGGAATGATGATGGGGGGTGCCATGGGGAATCAAATGGCAGGTATGATGAATCAAATGGGGCAGAATATGAATCAGCAGATGAATACCCCACCTCCACCACCTCAAATTCAATACAACGTCTCTATAAATGGGCAAACAGCAGGCCCATTTAATTGGCAACAATTACAACAAATGGTTCAAACCGGACAGCTAAGTCAAAACACTCATGTTTGGAAACAAGGAATGGCCTCATGGGAATTGGCTGGGAATGTGCAGGAACTTTCTAGTTTATTTGGAGCAGTTCCTCCGCCTCCACCTCCACCAGTTGGATAACAATAAAAAAAATAGGTATGAATGAAGATAGTTTTTTTTCCATCAACAGATTAGTGGAATTCGGATTAGGAATCGCGGTTGCGCAACAAATGGTGAATACTATGAATAGTGCAATGAACAATATGATAGTTCCAGGCTCTTCAAATCCAATGCAACCTCCTGTCCAACAATTTTATTATGCAATAATTGAAGGAAACCAGGTTGGTCCATTTTCTGAATCAGAATTAGCTCGTCTAATTACTGAGAAAAAAATTTTTAAAGAAACTTACATTTGGAAGCCGGGCTTATCAAAATGGGAAATTGCGGAAAAAATGCCTGAAATTTTAAAGTTAGTTGCATTAGCACCCCCACCATTTCAAGAAGATCTAGAGTTATGAAGATAAACCCTGTACAAACTGCCATAGCTGTAGCAATCAGTTTACTAATAACTTATGGCTTGTATAGCTCTAGTGAAAGTGAAAATAGATTACTCTTAAGTGCAGGCAGTTTTGTGTTTCTAGCCGCCACCTTAATAGTGACTTTAGGGGCAAAGTTTGAACTTTCTCGAACAGCAGCTAATGTTAAAATTAGTTCTGGAACATTCTTTATCATTGCATTTATCAGTAACCTTGTTTTTACATTTTTATATTTTTCGGTCCCAAGCTACGTCATAGTCAATGGCATTCTTTTTTTAACATTTATATTGATTACCTACTCGATAAGTAAAGCAAAACAATAAACTGAACTCGAAGGATGATAAAAATTCTAAAATGGCGTATCATTTTCACTTCCCATAGTAACTGATGCTAAACACCTTCAACTTGAAAAAGAGTTCCTTTCGTTTATTTAAACTGAATGATGAAAAAGATACGATTTATGGAGACCTAGGTATTGTGTGACTTTGGGCGGGTGGAAGTTTTAGGTAGAATTAAACAGTGTTTTTTTAGCTTTTCAATAATCGCTTAGGAATGAATACTCAACCATTTAAAAAAAATAGAACACCATTATTTTGGATTCAGAATTTAAATTTTATTTTAGATAATTAGTTTATTGTTTTAATAAATAAAAATCATGAAAAAAATCGCTTTAATCCTCGTCTCTGCTTTTACGCTAATCGTGGCTAGTTGCAGCCCGCCCACTTTATGTGAATGTTTAACAGCCCCAGGTGGAGATCCATCCAATGATAAGCCTTCTGGTTGCAAGGATGTAATCGAAGGGCGTTATGGAACCACAACTCCTTCCACTGAACAAATGGAAAGCGATTATTACGAATGTAAAAGCAATCAATAGCTAGCTGTCCTTTTGATTAAAAAGATTCAATGAGTTGAATACTGATTTAGTTCCAGGGTTGATATTCTTTGATTATCAATCCTTAGCTTTCAAGTTCACCTCAATCATAAAAATCAAAATCATCTGGACAGATTAGGTAAAGATTAAATAAATTTAACTGTGGAGACCAGAACCCACATAAATAAACGGGGCTTAATCTGAATTGCCTTAAGGTTCGGAAATTAAATCAATTTCATATGTTAGGTGGTATTATAAAATTTGTAACCTCCCTTTTTGGAGGAGAAATTGCTGAATCTTTAGGAGCAGGTGATTTGTTGGATACGGATGGCGATGGAGTCGCTGAAAGCGTTGCCATGGATAGTGATGGCGATGGGGTAGTAGATAGTCTTGCTATGGACACTGATAGTGATGGGGTCATTGATAGTGTAGCCATGGATACGGATGGTGATGGAGTAATTGATAGCGTAGCAATGGATTCAGACGGAGATGGATTGGCAGATACAGTTGCTTTAGATACCGATGGTGATGGTTCTGCCGATACGGTAGGGTTTGATACCGATGGAGATGGCTCCATTGATACTGT
>CANHCD010000105.1 GCA_947458795.1 Cyclobacteriaceae bacterium
AGGTTTCCTGATAGAGACATTGCTCCTGATGTAAGAGCAGCTATGCTCAAAAATTTTCTCCGACTTTGTGACATATAAATGATAGTTGTGCTGATTTAAATGTACAGCTAAATCTTTTCGTTTTTGAAAGCCTGCTAGGTGTTTTTTTCTGAAAAACTTAACCCGCTACAAATCCACCAGTCGCTATCCATTTTAAAATCACTTTTCTTATGATGACACCGCGTTTATTTGGGTGGAATTACCCCACTCTGGAGTAAAAAATTACATTTTCCCAATGCAGAAAGTCCTTAATAGCCTGCATTCCTTTGCGTCTCTGCGTCTTTGCGAGAACTAAATAATCCCCCTAACCCCCTTGTCAAGGGGGAGTTGCCCCAATTGCGACTTTGCGTCCTGTCCGCCGCGTCGGATAGGCAGGCTTTGCGAGAATAAAAAAGAAAAAAAATAGCTCGCAAAGACGCCAAGCCGCAAAGCCAGTCCGCCGCGGCGGAAAGTCATACCGAGCGGACCATAATTTCTTTGCGGCTCTGCGTCTTTGCGCGAAAAAAAATCCGCCGCGGCGGACCCACAATTCTGCGGGGCAGGCTGCAAAGTAGGGAAGGCGCAAAGAATTGAGAACTATTTCTTTGCGGCTCTGCGTCTTTGCGAGAAGAATAAATAAAAGGTCGCGCAAAGACGCCAAGCCGCAAAGGCCTCCGGAAGGTAGACAGGTAAAATGGAATCATGCAAGCCTTGAAATGATCAAAAACCGACTAAAGGTTTGGGTTAATCCAAAAGCAAAGTTACATTGTATTAAAGTACATTCCTTGGGAGATTAACCCAACTAAGAAAACTGGAAGGCAATCAAAAAACTATGAAATGATGAAGAAAATACTTTTTATAAGCTGCTTGTGCCTTTTCCTTAATCAAGGTTCGGCAAAAGCCCAATGGCGAAACCTCTTTGATGGAAAAACATTTAATGGCTGGACAAAATACCTGGGTGTGCCACATCAAAGCAACCAAGGAATAGACCTGCCCAAAGACGCTAATGGAGAATACACCAAGGCCTTTGGCATAAATAACGACCCGCTGAATGTTTATTCTATCGTGATGGAAGAGAGTCAACCAGCCATTCGTGTAAGCGGACAAGTGTTTGGGACGCTAACTTTCATGGAAGAATTTGAAAATTACCATATCAAGTTGGAATTCAAATGGGGGCAAAAAAAATGGGAGCCTAGGCTTCAGATGGTCCGAGATGCAGGCTTAATTTATCATGGTTTCGGAGAGCAAGGAAGTACTGATCGCAATTGGCACCCAGGTCAAGAATCTCAAATTCAAGAGGGTGATACTGGCGATTATTGGCCAACAGGTGATGTTACGATAGATATACCTGCGGTTAAGTCAGATACTTCCGATTGGTGGTTTTACCATCCTGATGCACCCTTACGCACACAGGTATTTTCAAACAAAATGTCTGAACGCCGTATCATCACGGATTTGGAGAAAGAAAAACCAAATGGCGAGTGGAACACGGTTGAGGTAATTTGCTCGGGAGATAGCAGTATCCACATCGTGAATGGAAAAGTAGTGATGCGTCTTTATAACTCTCGCAAAATAGAAAATGGTCAATCTATCCCTCTTACTAAAGGTACCATAGCCTTACAGTCTGAGGGAGCGGAATTGTATTATCGAAACATAAAAATTAGACCGCTAAAAGCAATTCCAAAAAAGTACAAAGAATGACAAGTTTTGTAGCATGGAGTTTATTGGTAAATGACTGGCACTTTCGAGCTATTTGCCTACCTGCGGCAGGTAAACAAGGGGCTCACTAAAATAAGACGCAAAGGCTGCCTCCAGCAATCAGGCCATCGGTAGCCTACATTTCTTTGCGGCTCTGCGTCTTTGCGAGAAAAAAAAAAGATTAGCTCGCAAAGTCGCCAAGCCGCAAAGGCCTCCTGAAGTCATACCGAGCGGACCACCACTCCTTTGCGCCTCTGCGTCTCTGCGCGAAAAAAAATCCGCCGCGGCGGACCCGCAATTCTGCGGGGCAGGCTCCAAAGTAGGTAAGGTGCAAAAAATTGGGAATTATTTCTTTGCGGCTCTGCGTCTTTGCGAGAAGAAAAAAAAAAGAATTGCGCGCAAAGTCGCCAAGCCGCAAAGCCAGTCCGCCGCGGCGGAAATCCAAACCGAGCGGACCACATCTACTTTGCACCCAACTCGGCGGGCAGGTCTCATTGGATTTAAAGGAGTTTCAGCTTTGTTACTTCTTTATTTATTGGGTATACTCGTGCTTTCAGAAAAAAATACAGTCCAAATTCACCATGTCTAGTAAATTAACCGAAACACTTCAACTCCCTTGTGGGGCTACATTAAAAAACCGCTTAGGAAAGTCCGCCATGAGTGAAAACATGGGTTCCCGTGGCTATACTTCCAATGAGAAGTTTAATCGATTGTATGCCCGTTGGGCAGAAGGAGGAATAGGACTATTGATCACGGGGAATGTGATGGTGAATCGATTTGCCTTGGGAGAAGCCCACAATGTGGTCATCGAACAAGGAATTCAGGATGCAAACTTACCTCTTTGGGCAGCAGCCGGTAGAAAAGAAGGGACCCACATCTGGGTGCAGCTCAACCATCCCGGTAAGCAGTCTCCCAAATTTCTAAGTAAAGAGCCAGTAGCACCTTCTGCAATTCCACTAAAGAAGCCTTTGGATCGTTTATTCAATACCCCAAGGGCGCTTTCTGAAGAAGAGATTCTTGACATCATTGCACGTTTTGGCTATGCGGCAAAAGTCTGCAAGGATTCTGGCTTTACTGGAGTGCAGATCCATGGAGCACATGGGTATTTGGTCAGCCAATTTTTATCACCTACACACAACCAACGAAGTGACCAGTGGGGAGGAAGCCTTGAAAATCGCATGCGCTTTGTCAAAGAAGTGTATTTGGCCATTCGTAAGGAAGTTGGGGATTCGTTTCCCGTAGGAATTAAATTGAACTCTGCCGACTTTCAAAAAGGTGGGTTTACCCAAGAAGATTCCATGGAAGTAGTCAAGCACTTGAGTAACTTGGGGATGGATTTGATTGAAATATCAGGTGGTACCTACGAAGCTCCAGCCATGATGGGAGCGGCTCAAAAAGAATCAACCAAGCAGCGTGAGGCCTATTTTTTAACGTATTGTGAAGAGGTACGTAAACTGGTTAAAAGCCCATTGATGCTTACAGGTGGTTTTCGGTCCGCTGAGGGTATGAATGCAGCCTTGGCTTCGGGTGCTTGTGATGTAATCGGAATAGCCCGTTCGCTTGCGATCCAACCCGATTTCCCGAATCAACTCCTATCTGGTGCAGCGGTGACAAGCCAGGTAAAGCCTTTGACGACAGGTTGGAAATTCCTAGATAAAACCTTCCCATTGGAAATCATTTGGTACACCGATCAGCTACACCTGATGGGGGAAGGGAAGGAGCCTAATTTGAAAAAGTCAGCACTGGGCTCTGTGTGGACTATGGTCTACAAACTTGGTAAAAATGCCATTAAAAAGGTAAGGTAGTCCAACTTCTTACCTTCCTAAAAGCATGGTCCGTGTGATCTGCTGGTTGTTATTTTGCAAGCGGGCATAATAAATTCCAGGAGGATAGCCTTCATTTTCAAAGGTGATTTTGTGGTTCCCTGGTGTCACCTCTTTGTCAAGCAGCGTTTTAATAAGTTTCCCTTCTGTGGAAAAAACCTGAATCAACACATAGCCACCTTGGGTTTGGTAGGATAGGGTAGTTGAAAACTGGAATGGATTGGGATAGTTGGTCAGGACAAGAGTAGTTTCGCTGCTCGGATATACATCAGGATTACTGGATACGCAGGGTGCTGAACTTTTGATGACTTGAAGGTTTTGAAAATTTTTCAACATCACATTCTCCAAAGTGATATCCGGAACACAAAACCACTGCTTGAGTAGGGATGCATAGACCGACCTAAAATCAAATTGCATGGGAACATTGTCCGAAGCGGAGGTAATTAGCGGTATTTCAGGACTATTTCCCAAAACATCAGGTTTTGCATAGTGGCCAAAAACAAACAAAGGAGCAGCAGCTCCGTGATCTGTACCACCACTGCTATTTGACTTTATTCTTCGCCCAAATTCAGAGAACGTCATCCCAATGACACGCTTGTGCGCATTTAGGAAGTTAAGGTCATCCATAAAGGCTTTAATTCCCTCGGAAACTCTTTTTAGCAGTAAGGAATGGGCACCCGTATCGGTAGCAGAGGCAATAACTTGCTGGGCATGGGTATCAAATCCTCCCAAACTGACCATGTAAATCCGTGTTTTTAGACCTCCTGCAATTAGTCGTGCAACAATTTTCAGTTGGTCCGCTAGGGAATTGCCTGTAGGGTATCCAGAAAACTGCTTGGTAACTTTGGCGGCTGCATTTTTGATTGCAGTTCCATATTGTGTGGTCTGCTGGGCCACTTGCCGGATGTAGGTAAGCTCTTTTCCCCCTCGAGTATTCGGAGAGGCACCTTGGATTCCATTGATGAGGTTGTAGAAATTTACCGGATCAGAAATCGCCATTCCCATATTGACAGAGGGCCCTTGCATGGCAGGGGAGACGAAGGAACCGATTTGAATAGCCAAGGGATCTGGCATCACTGCATTGGGGTAACCGGTAGGAAATCCTTCATATTCTTCCGCCAAATAGCGTCCAGTCCAGCCAGAGTTTACGTATTTATTGGAGTCAGAGGCACTCATCCAGATGTCTGTGGCTCTAAAATGTGAGAAATTGGGCTGTGGGTAGCCAACAGACTGGATGATCTGTAATTTTTCCTCGTTGAATAGGGTTTGCAAGCCCGTCATGGAGGGGTGAAGTCCAGTGAAGCTTGTCCCATTGAGTTTGAGTAGCTTATTTTTGGGGAGAATGATGTTGGAACGTGCATTGGCCAACTTGTCGTATTGATCAAAAGGAATCACGGTATTTAAGCCATCGTTGCCACCATTGAGTTGGATGATGACCAAGACGTGATCTGTCTCGGTGGGAGCCTGCGTAAGTGCCGATACCAATGGGGATTCTGCAAATGCCTTGAAAGTCAATCCATTGATCAAGGCAGGAAAAACAATCCCTGCAGGTCCAAGGGTTTGTAAAAATTCCCTTCTCTTCATGATAGCTGGTATTCAGGGAGGTTCATTAGGTAGCTAAACATCGAGTTTAATCGACTTAAAACCATGTTTCGGGCCACCACATTGGTTGGATTGGCTTTGTAGCTTGTCCATGCATCGGTCCAATAGGAATCAGTGGATTGCCCAGACAACAAAATGCTTTTTAAGAATTGAATCACTTCAGGAGTCAAGCCGATCGCACATAGGTGCGCCACTGTATCCCGAATCAAAAGGTTTGGATTACCAGGATTGGAAAGTGCATTGACGTAGGTGAGTACATCGATGAAGATTTTTTTACTGTTTCGGGTATATCCTGAGGTGAGAAGGACATTCATAAACTGATTTCTCCGTGGCAGCGTATCTGAGTTGATCCATAACTCATGAAATAGAGGTGACTGGTAATATGCGGGCCAACCTGCGACACTGGGAGGATCAGCCAAATTTTGCTGCATATTGGAGGACTGTGTTCGAATGTAGTCGAACATGAGGTATTGATTTGCGAAGTCAGTGGAATCCGGAAATTGCATTTTAAATTCCTTGCATAGGCCCACACAATAATCCAAAGGGCTTTTGATCATTCCGGCTACATTCACAGGATCATAAAAATGCGTACTACTGAATAGCAGTTCAAGAACAGGTTTGACTTCGTAATTATTCGCTCTAAATAGATTGGCCATGGGCAGGATTACATTTGCCTCTGTAGCTGCATCGATTTCATAGTACACAAAAAATCGATAGAGTTTTCGAGACAAGTAAAGTGCTGTTTCCTGCTGTAAAAAAAGCATATCAATCAACTCCTCCGTTTCTTTTGCCCCATTGGCACCTGTCTTGCCTAGGATAACTTTATTTTGGTAGTAGGTTGAAAATTGCTTGTTGCCGGTATCGTGCCGGTTGGGATCAAAAGCGGAAGAGATCGTGGTAGCATTTACCGTGTAGCCTGTCAACACACGGGCAGCTGCTCTGACATCCGCTTCGGTGTAAAAAACAAGTGGACCCTTGCCCAGCGTAAATAACTCCTGCAATTCCCGCGCATAGTTTTCATCAGGTGCATTTTTATTGTTCTGGTAGCCATTGAGGTACCGGAGCATGGCGGGATCCTTGGTTATTTCCAGAACTAACTCTTTGAAATTGCCCAAGGCATACTTTCGCAAGAGACTGTAATACCGATACATGTAGCGAGCATCATTTACATCCACCGCTTCTGTGGCAAAGTGGTTGTGCCAAAACAAAGTCATCTTCTCATGCACTGAGGAAGTCTGCTGAAGGAGATTTCCAATCCACCAGGATTTTAGTGAGCTGTTTCTACGACCGTTTGCATTCCCATCGTAGGGAGCATTTACCCAGGTTTGCCCAGCAGGCACTGTTGGATCTGAAAAACTGGCATCGTTGTAATTGTTGACTGGAGGGAGGGGAGCGGGGCTTGGACTTAATAGCAATTGTACCACTTCAGCCATGGTCTTGCCCTTCCAGACATTGATGTCCTCCTGCTTGAAACCAAATAAAGTACGTCGAAGCAAGTGTCGAAGTGTGGATTCATCCCATGCAGCAGCAAATTGCTGCAAACCAGCCAAGGTTCTATACTTACCTTTCTCGCTAACCTTAACTTTCTTAGACCTTTGAAGTACCTTCGGTTTTTTCATCCAGATGGCAGAATTTAACTAAATATAAACGCTAAACTGATTTGATTCGTATTCAGGGCATTAAATCATAATTAAATTTTATATCTCATATTACATTCAATGCATGAGATGGATATTTTTTGAGGGAACAAGCTAGAAATTGGATAAAAAAAAGGCCTGAAATAATTCAGGCCTTTTGTATTTAACGATGTGTAAATTCCGGTAGGTACTTGATTTTTCCTCCTTCCATGGCCGACTCATGTGCCAAGATACCTACACAGGTGATGTTGGCAGACTGTGCGGCATCTGGGTAGGGAGCTCTATCTTCCGTAAGTGC
>CANHCD010000106.1 GCA_947458795.1 Cyclobacteriaceae bacterium
ACCTGCACCTATTTCTAAGGTTACTAACCCATTGGTATTGCTGCGTGGGCTTTGCGTTTCTACATAGGCAGGGGTACCACTAGCCGAGCCGCGCAAAATACTGATGCGCATGCCCACTACTTTGTCCACCACCAAGGCATTGGCATTGTCTCTGACTACGGCTTGGTAGCTTATTTTCTCCGGAGCCTGTGCCAAGGCATTCAGGCTGATCAAACAAACGAGGACACTTACTAGTATATTTCTCATGGGATACTATTCCACTTATTTTTTAATCGAAAAGGATAATCTCCATAGCGGTATCAGGGCTATAATTTTTGATCTCAACACTGAGCTAGCTCGCTAGATTAATTCTTAATGCAACGAACAGCGTTTCCATACGCTCGGCGGTCAAAGTTTGTAACGATAGCACTAGACGAAGTGAAGGAAAGACTGCGCGAATCGGTGCCATTAACTGTACTGCTCCAATAGTAGCCAGCGCCACCAAGACTGGCAAGCGAACCATCGATGAAGTTTCGATAACCTGCCAAGGGCAATTTAAGCGGAGATGCAAGAGCGCCTACCGAACTGTTTGCGCTACTTATTGGTGCCTGTACCCAACTTAAACGTTCAGCTTCCCATTCTGCATCTGTGGGTAAACGGTACCCACTTGGGCAAGGGTTGTTTACCCCATTTACACCTTGCCATAAATTGGTGTTTTGAGGGCTGCGCCAATCATAAGTTAAAGAATTACCTGGCACTAAGATAAAGTTGTCATTTCCAGGTTGATCTAAGCTGCTCAGCGTAGTTGTAGTGCCGGAGGTTCTTATCTGATGCCCATCAGCGCCTCTTCCCCACTGGTATAAATCACCATAAGCCAAGGCATCTGTGCTACTAGTAGCAACTCGCGTAGCCCCTAAGTTGCGGTCCATCCAAATTTTAGTAGTGGTAGGGTTGGTTACTACTCCGATAATTGTAACTGCTGCCGATGCTGCTGAAGCAACAGAATTTCCAGCTGCATTGGTAGCCACAACCGTAAAGGTATAGGAGGTCAAGTTGGTCAAACCAGTCACTACCAAAGGTGAACCTGCTCCTGTGGCAGTTCTATTATCAGGGGAAGACGTCACCGTATATCCTGTAATGGCACCTCCACCGTTAGAAGCTGGGGCTGTAAAGGCAACGCTCGCTTGGGCATTACCAGCCGTTGCCACTGGATTAGTTGGGGCACCAGGAACGGCAAAACTTGCCGGACCACTAATTAAATTGGTCCAACTTGTGCCATTGTTAACTTGTAGTTCACCAGCTGTACCACAATTCGTACACCAAACAAGAAGTCCTGCTGCGGGAGTATCGATGGCATTTCGTTGATCCCGTGTCATTCGTGGCGGTAAAAACCCTTGCGTAGTTGAATTTGCTTCGAGCACCGCTGAGACACTCGACGCCGAAGATGCACCTACGATTACTTTTCCATTAATAGTTGCACTTGTTAAGGTGCCCAGACTCGTCAAGCTTGAGCCCGTAACGGTAGCGTTTAATGTAGTTCCCGATAGCGTTCCAGCCGCTGCCGGTACCGTAATGTCTGCACTACCATCAAATGCCACCCCATTGATGTTTCTAGGTGTTGCCAATTTTGTTGCTGTGGCCGCATTGCCTGTAGTGGAACCAGAACTTCCCGTTACACTGCCCACGATGGGATTGGTAACCGTCAGATTTGAAAGCGTTCCTACGCTAGTTAAACTTGAGCCTGTGACCGTAGCATTGAGACTGCTTCCCGTTAAGGTGCCTGCTGCTGCCGCGGGAATGTTTGCGCTCACCACGTATGGACTCGCAACTGTTCCGCTTCCCGATAGGGTAATGTTGGTTCCGGCAGTGGTTACGCCTGCTGCACCATTGATTCCGTTTGTTCCGTTGGCTCCTGCAAGACCTGTCAACCCAATTGGTCCTTGGGGACCTGTAGCACCTGTATCACCTTTGGGGCCCTGGGGGCCAATAGCACCTGCAGGTCCCGTCAATCCAATTGTACCCTGAGGACCCGTGGCTCCTGTATCCCCTTTGGGCCCCTGGTCACCCTGAGGACCAGTTGCTCCTGCTGCACCGTTTGCTCCGGCTGCTCCTGCTGGACCAATCGGGCCTTGAGGACCTATCGCACCAGCAGGGCCCGCCGGACCAGGAATGGAGCTCCCTGAGGTTTTGGCATACAGGGCATAAGGCACACTGACCAACTGGCTTACCCCCAAAATGCTGTAGTTACTTCCTCCCGAAGGATCTATTTCTGTTTGGATAAAGTAAGGATCGGTAGACCAGTTGAGTCCGGCAAAGGTTCCTGACACCACCGTACCTGCACCTATTTCCAAGGTTACTAGCCCATTGGTATTGCTGCGTGGGCTTTGCGTCTCTACATAGGCGGAAGTACCACTAGCCGAGCCGCGCAAGATACTGATGCGCATACCCACCACTTTGTCCACCACCAAAGCATTGGCATTGTCCCTGACAACGGCTTGGTAGCTCATTTTCTCTGGAGCTTGTGCCAAGGCATTCAGGCTGATCAAACAAACAAAGACACTGACTAGTATTTTTCTCATGGGATACTATTCCACTTATTTTTTAATCACTTTGACTACTTTCACCAGTTTGTTCCCTTGAATTAACTTCAAGACATAAAGCGCTGGAGAAAGGTGTTCCATTTGTAGCTGCGTTTGTACATCGACCACTTGCTGTCGGTGCACTTGCTGTCCTTTGGCATCAAAAAGGAAAATCTCCATCGCGGCATCAGGACTGTAATTTTTGATCTCAACGGTGAGGTAGTTGGATGTCGGATTGGGAAAAACTGTAGCTGCCAATCCAAACCTGTCCTCATCTTCAAGTCCGGTGATAAGGAAGAGTTCGAAGCCTTGTTGCACCCCTTTGGAAAGGGAAGTTGAGCTGTTTGACTGAGCGGTGTATACCGTTTGTCCAATGCTGTACGCGAAGGAGCCACCAGTTCCGGTACCATTACCTCCTGAGGATAGAGTAGCTTGTTGTGCCTGCAGCTGCTGGGTAAAGAAAAACACTCCTACAAAAAATAAAGCTACCGAAGCGTTTCGAATGAAGTAAAAGCAGGATTTGGAAATCATGTTCAAAAATAGCTCCCTCAGCGGCTAACTCAGGGAGAAGCAAGGAGAAATGACTCTCATGTTCTGTAGTTGGGACAAAAAATAGGCTGTTAAAGCTATTCCTTGGCTACATTGCCTCGCAGGTATTCGGAGGGAGTACAGCCGTAAAACCGATTAAATGCACGGTAAAAGGAGCTTCGTGAAGAAAATCCAGCGGACAAGGCGATTGATTCAATGGTAAAGTTGTCTAGTGAAGAAGCATCCACCTGCGTAAGAAAATGAGCGATGCGCATTTCATTCAAGTAATCACTAAAGCGCTTTTTATAGTAGGAGTTGATGAGGTACGAAAGTTCACGCACTGGAATTCCTGTGGCCACTGCCACTTCACTAATGGTCAAGTTAGGCTGTAGAAAGGCCTTGCTGGAGACAAAGTAATGGTCTAAAATAGCAATCTCTTGCGCATAATTCTCTACACAAAAAGGAGTCCTAGTGTCTTCCTGATCTACCATTTCTAGGTTTGAATCTGCCGGACGTACAAAGGGCAGTCCAATCAACACTTGCGGATGAATCAGCAAATAGGCACCAATCAGAAAAAAAGAAAAACCTAGTAAAACCGTAGGAAGCAAGTTGAGTAAGCTTTCCTCAAAAATATTTAGCCCAAGAAGGTACAGGACAATAACCAGCAGAAATCCCATCCAGTTTAGGGTATTGGCCCCTGTGAAAATCTTCAACCAACGCACCACATGGAGAATTTGACTTTCCATGGCTTGGTCTTTGGTTCGCTTATGGAAGGTAAATATCAGCCACCATTGTGCAGCCAGGTAAAAAATAGCCTGTCCAGCGCGCGAAAAATGAAAGATTGGTTCGGGAATTAGGCCAAGAGAACGGGTTACCGCCGAATTTTGATCCTGCAAGATCTCTGTGACAACTTCCAGTTTGAATGCCGAAGTGCTCAAGAAAAAGGGAAGGTAGCTGACCAAAAATAGCGCGAAGGGCAAGAGGTGAAGTAGGTCTAGGCTTGTCCATTTCCTCTCGTTGAATAACACCGAGCGAACATACAGGTATCCCAAGGGGGGAATTAAGAAGTTGATGGGCGCGGCCGTTTTATAAAAAAAGGGAACCTCAAGGACAGCCCCTGTAATGATCAACACATAGGCTCCTGCAGTCCAGCATTGAAAAAAAATAAAGGTGGCAAGCAGGTAGTCCGAGTAGGAACGCAAGGCATTTTTCTTGAGTAGCAAGACATAAATGGAAAGCAAACCACAGAGAATCCCTGCTTGGGACAAGTCAATTAAATCAAGCATTACTTTTGAAAGGCATCAGGATTTCAAAGGTAGTGGATTGAAAGAGATACAAGGGAAATGCAATGGAAATAATGTAGAAATACAGTGGAAATAGGGTAGAAATACAATAGAAATAAAGTAGAAATAGCCCGAGCAGGCTCGGGGAAATAGAGGACTCAATTTGTGTTTCGATGGTGTTTCACGAAGCCTACCTGCCGGCAGGTAGGCGCAGCGAAGTATATTTCTACTTTATTTCATTATTTAATGGAACAAAAAATCACTGCCAATTTTGTTGACAGTGTTTTGTGATCCCGCTGGGATTCGAACCCAGGACCCTCCCGATTTAAATCGGGATGCTTCCCGAAATTCTTCGGGACAGGCTTACCAGCTGAGCTACAGATGTCCTTTTTGGATAAGGTCTTGAATGTAAGTTCTAGATTTCATTTTTTTGATTTTCATTTCGCGCTGTTTCGCTAAAGCCAAATCCTCCCATTCTTCCTTGAAAACCAACTCCCAAGGTATCCCTGTGGATGTAAATTTAGAGTGTCCCAGATTATGTTCGTAAAGTCTACGATCCAAATCGGTACAGGCTCCTACGTAATACTTATCGATTTTTTTCGAATACAAAAAATAAACCCATGCCATAACTTAAAAAATAGGATTGCATAAAAATAAGAAAAGCAAACCATTTCTAGTCTGCTTTTGTGATCCCGCTGGGATTCGAACCCAGGACCCATACATTAAAAGTGTATTGCTCTACCAGCTGAGCTACAGAATCGAACTACTTTGTATTTAAAATAAAAAGCGGAAGGTCATTCCGCTTTTTATCGTGATCCTGTCAGGACTCGAACCTGAAACCTTCCCGATAAAGTCGGGATGAACTGTCCAGTTGAGCTACAGGACCTGGTGACTACTTCTAGTCAAATAAAGTCGGGGTGGCAGGATTCGAACCTATGGACTTCCCGCACCCTTGCGGGACGCGATACTGGTCCCCAAACTTTTGTTATCAGTTCCTTGCAAATTTATTTTGTGACCCCCTCCCGATATAAATCGGGGTCCCCTACGATAAAAAGCACAAAAAAAGCGGAAGAATTTTCCGCTTTTCAAGTGATCCCGCTGGGATTCGAACCCAGGACCCATACATTAAAAGTGTATTGCTCTACCAGCTGAGCTACAGAATCGAACTACTTTGTTTTTAAAATAAAAAGCGGAAGGTCATTCCGCTTTTTATCGTGATCCTGTCAGGACTCGAACCTGAAACCTACTGCTTAGAAGGCAGTTGCTCTGTCCAGTTGAGCTACAGGACCTGGTGACTACTTCTAGTCAAATAAAGTCGGGGTGGCAGGATTCGAACCTACGACCTCCACATCCCAAATGTGGCGCGATACCGGGCTACGCTACACCCCGAAACTTTCTTTAACTCCTTGCGAGTTAGTTTTGTGATCCCGCTGGGATTCGAACCCAGGACCCATACATTAAAAGTGTATTGCTCTACCAGCTGAGCTACAGAATCGGTAATCAGTATTTCAAATTCAAAAGATTCTATGTTAAAACTGTATTGCTTCCCGAAATACTTCGGGACAGGCCTACCAGCTGAGCTACAGAATCGGTTACTTAATTTCGGTTAAATGAACTTGCTTTTTGAAAGTTCAATGCCGTAATTGGACTGCAAATTTATGACTCTGAATTCTAAATGCCAAGAATCAATTCCATCTTTCTCATAAAAGTTTCCATATTTTTCGGACTACTCTTGCAAAGCATTCATTGTCAGGCCGATGTGCCAAGACTTATGATCGCAGATTCCTTGTTTAATCAGAGAAGTTACAAGGAAGCAATGGAGATTTACGAGGTAAACTTCCAATCTGGGATCTATTCTACTTCCATGTTGCTCAAAATGGCCTTCATTGCGGAAGGAATTGGGGATAGCGAACGGGCAACCTTGTACCTTAGTAAGTACTATGATTTGAGCCCCAATCCTCAGACGATTTCAAAGATCAAAACACTCACAGGACAAGCCGAATTGGTGGGCTATGAAGTGAGCGATGGCATGCGTTTTGTCCTTTTTCTGGTGGAATACAAAGAGATTCTCGTAGGAGGTCTCACCTTATTTTTGATCATGTCCTTGATTGGACTTTGGTCCCCAAGAAAAAAATTGAATGAGGGTAGATTTTATGGCCCCTCGATTCTATTGCTAGCGCTAATTTTTGCCATCAATAATTTTCTGAATGGCCCCTCTACTGGATTGGTCACCTCCAGCCCTACGCTGATCCGCTCTGAGCCTTCAGCGGGAGGCGATTTTGTGGAGCTGGTGGAGCCCGGCCACCGTGTCACCATCAAATCTTCCAAGGATATCTGGTACGAGATCGAATGGAAAGAACAGATTGCCTACATTAAAAAAGAAGACGTTACTCGATTGTGAGGGAGGATTGTACAATGTACCAAGTACGAAGTACAAAGTAGGGATCCGTATAAAGAACTGAATCCTGCCTTATTAATGCAGACAGGCTGGCTTCACGAAGTGAACTAAGATAAAAAAAGTACCAAGTACAAAGTAAGACCGGAAACGAAATTCCTAATCCGACTTGATACTTGGTACTTGATACTAGCTACTTAAAAATCTTTATACCTGGTACTTGGTACATTGTACTTCGTACAACCTACAATTTCTTAATCATCAAATTACGAAAGTGCAC
>CANHCD010000107.1 GCA_947458795.1 Cyclobacteriaceae bacterium
ACCATGCCATGGATGAAAAGCTGTAAATAAAAGAGCTTTTTACCCTTTATCTTTTCCACCAGCACATCAATTGCCAAATGACCCTGCTTACCTGATACATAGGCAGCTCCCAAAAGTCCCAACCAAATCATGCTGTACCGCGCCAATTCATCGGTAAATGAACTCGGGTCCCCCAAGAGGTAGCGTGAGACCACCTGCCAGGTAACATTCAACACCATCAATCCCATCAAAAGGGCAATGGTAAATTGGATAAATTGATCTAATGCAGCCTTTAACTTCATTTTGTTGTCTGTTGAATTCGTTGAATCAAAGATGCCAACTGGGGTTGTTCCTGAACTACTTGCGCATAAACGCCAGCAACTTTTTCTAAAAAAGGTTCTTTGGAGGGATAGCTAATCTTTACACCCGCTTTTTGTACCTCTCGAAGTGCTTCTTCTACTGCCTCCTTCCAAAGTTTGGACTCGTATACCGCAGATTCATCTGCTGCTTCCTGCAACCAACGCTGCTCCTCTTCACTCAAGTCTTTCCATACCTCCGAACTGACCAACACCACGTCTGGAATGGCGGTATGTTCATCAATAGCATAAAACTTACAAACCTCGTAATGTCTTGAATTGTAAAAACTAGGTGGGTTATTCTCTGCTGCATCCACTATCCCTTGTTGCAACGACGTATAAAGTTCTCCATAGGAAACGGGGGTCGGTGATCCTCCCATCCCGCGAATCATGTTGATTGCCATTTTGGATTCTTGGACCCGTATTTTTAGCCCATCCAAATCAGCAGGAGTTTCAATAGGCTTGGTTTTACTGTAGAAACTCCGCTTGCCTGCATCGTAAAAACACAAGCCAAGCAACCAAAACTTTTCGGTACTCAACAACAACTCTTTCCCAATCTCCCCTTGGAGCACCTGCGAAATATGGGCATCGTCTCTAAACAAGTACGGAAGTCCCAACACACTAATTTCAGGCGAAAAAGCTTCCAGAGAAGCAGCTGAAACTTTCGTCATCCCCACACTTCCAATTTGCAACAGCTCAAGTAGTTCTCTTTCAGTGCCCAACTGTTGATTGGGATAAACCTTTACTTTTAGTTTACCTCCTGATTTTTCTTCCAGCCGCTCACCAAGAAATACCATCGCCTGATGTACAGGATGCGATACCACCTGGGCATGACCCATCTTGATGACTTTTACACCGGTATCCAATTGACAGCCCCCAAGAGCTAGTACCAAGGCGAGAAAAATAAAAACTATTCTACGGGTAATTTGCATTAGGAAAGGTCTCGAAGTGAAGCGATTTGAGCCATCACCTGGGCAATGGTCTCCCTGATTTTTGAATAGTTGCCAGCAGCAATGTCTTCTTTTCGAAATAACTGGGAACCCATCCCCACACAGAGAGCACCTGCATCAAACCAACTTTTGATACTGGGCAGCGTGGGCTCCACTCCGCCAGTTGGAATGAGCTCTATCGTAGGCATTACTGCGTGTACGGCGGAAATAAAAGCGGGAGTCAACAAGTTGGCAGGATACATCTTGACCAGCTCGGCTCCAAGCTCCTGCGCAAAAAACACTTCTGAAACTGTCCCGCAACCGGGTATCCATGGAACGCTTACCCCAGCACAATACTCGCCTAAGGCAGGATTCATCACGGGTGCAACGATAAACTCTGCACCCATATCTAAAAACAGTTCAGCCTCTACAGGATGGTAGATGGTACCCACACCCAGATACATTCCAGGAAGTTGACCGACAAGCTCCTTTATCTTTGGGAAAATAGCCTTGGCTTCTTTTCCTCGATTGACCATCTCAATGACCCTTACCCCCCCTTCATAGGCTGCTACTACCAGCTCCATACATACCTTTTCGTCTGGATGGAAAAATATGGGCATCATCCCTCCTGCATGCATGCGCCGAATAAATGGACTAGGATTTCGCATCATCTTTTTATTTTACCATTACCCTCTCCAGCCACCAACTCCTGAATCTCTTGCAGTGAGCAGTACAAAATATCCCCAGGAACACTATGCTTGAGCACTCCAGCCGCCATCGCAAACTCAATGGCATCTTTAGGGCTCATATGTAGCAATCCATAGATCAAACCACCTGCAAAGGCATCACCGGAACCTACGCGGTCCACGATATGAGTCAATTCGTAGGTTTTTGAAGTGTGTGATTTTTTTCTACCATAAAGGCTTGCAGACAAAGTGTTGACGGAGGAATTATGGGAAATACGGTCCGTCTTGACCAAGTACTCTAGCTTTGGAAAACGGTCAAAGGCCATTTTCTTGCTGTCCGAAAAACTCTTGAATTCTTCATTCAGACATTGCTTAAAATCCCGTGTACCGGCAATCATGATATGTGTCAGCTCCATTAGCTGTGGCATGACCTGGTGAGGAGCCTTGCCGTATTGCCACAAATTGCTTCGGTAATTTAAGTCTCCACTTACCCGTATGCCTCTCTCATTTGCCTTTTGAAGGGCCACCAAGGTTAAGTTCGCACATTTTTGAGATAGCGCAGGCGTAATTCCCGACCAATGCAGCCAAGACACCCCTTCCAATATAGACTCCCAATCCAAGTCCTCTCCCTCAAAATTGGCAAAAGCAGAATCGGCCCGATCGTATATAATTTGAGAACTTCGCTGCATGGCTCCTTGCTCCAAAAAATAGATGCCCATCCTGCCCTGAATAAAGGGAATGGCGCGGGTATCTATTCCATTTTTTCTAAGCTTTCCTGCAGCAGCCCATCCCAACTCGTGATCAGGAAAGGCAGTGAGGTGAGAGACATCCATTCCCCAATAGGCCAAGGCAGCCGCGACATTTGCTTCTGAGCCTCCAAACTCCATTTCGAGATCCTGTGCCTGAAAAAAACGTTGGTTTCCAGGAGGACTGAGTCGTAGCATGACTTCACCAAGAGTGATAATTTTCTTCATGGAAGAATAAATTTTTTATCTAATTTGACCAAAATAAGAAATTATTACGATGAATAACACCTCACTCCTATTAGATTCTTTGGATAATGTCGGCGTAGCCCTTTGCGACCTAAGTCCTGGGGAGCAAGTAAGCCTCGAACTACATACCCTAGAAATACGCCAATTCATTCCAGCCAAGCATAAATTTGCCCTTCAAGATTTTTTTCCGGGTGATGAAATTCTGATGTACGGGACCGTAGTGGCAGAAGCAACTCAAAAAATCAATAAGGGTGCAGCTCTTACTTTAGAAAACATCCAACACAAAACCAAAGCCTATTCCTTAGAACGGAAAACAGAGGCTAGAAGGCCGCCTGAGGTAGGCCATTGGAAAGACAAAACTTTTTTAGGCTTTCATCGAGAAGATGGGCAAGTAGGTACCGCCAACTATTGGATTGTTCTACCGCTGGTATTTTGTGAAAATACCAACATCAAATTGCTTCAAGAGGCCTTTGAAAATGCGCTAGGTTTTTCCCAACCCAATCCCTACGAGCAACAAATCAAAGCCCTTATCGCTGGGGACAAAAGTGGCACCGCATTAGAAGATACAAGTTCCACCTTGGAGGTAGAACGCAACAAACTTTTCCCACAGGTGGATGGCATCCGTTTTCTAACCCATAGCATGGGCTGTGGAGGCACTAGAGACGATGCATCGGCACTTTGCGGACTCCTCGCTGGATACATCCACCACCCCAATGTAGCTGGCGCAACTGTGCTTAGCTTGGGTTGCCAAAATGCCCAAGTAAGCCTGCTTCAAGAAAAACTATCCCTTCTTTCTTGTAAAAAACCAGTCGTTATCTGCGAGCAACAGCAAGAAGGCACCACCCACGCACTCCTCACCAAAGCAGTCCATGAGACCGTAGCAGGACTGCGACTAGCGAATCAATGCATTAGGAAGCCAGCTCCCCTGAGTAAACTGGTGGTAGGCTTGGAATGCGGAGGATCAGATGGATTTTCGGGCATCTCTGCAAACCCTACCCTTGGACATGTGTCGGATGTAGTCGTTGCCTTGGGAGGAACAGCCATTCTATCTGAGTTTCCTGAGTTGTGCGGGGCCGAACAAGATTTGATTAACCGATGTGAAAGTCCCGTGCTTGCCAAAAAATTTGTTCACCTGATGGAAACCTACAATGCAGCCGCAAAGCGTGTTGGAAGTGGATTTGACAAAAACCCAAGTCCTGGCAATATCAAAGACGGACTCCTCACTGATGCGATTAAGTCTTGTGGCGCTGCCAAAAAAGGAGGCACGGCCCCCATTGCAGATGTTTTGGACTATCCAGAATACGTTACCAAGACAGGACTCAACCTCCTTTGTACACCCGGTAATGATGTAGAAAGTACTACCGCACTTGCCGGAAGTGGAGCCAACCTGATTTTATTTACCACTGGCTTAGGTACACCTACAGGCAACCCAATTTGTCCTGTAATCAAAGTTTCTTCCAATACCATATTGGCAAATAAAATGCCCGACATCATTGACTTTGATGCAGGCACGATTATTTCTGGAGAAGATACACCCGCATCTGCAGGAGAAAGGTTGACTGAGTATATAATTGCCGTGGCGAGTGGTCAAACGCATACCAAAGCTGAGGAAAAACGAAATTTTGATTTCATCCCCTGGAAAAGAGGAGTTTCGCTGTGATGAGCAGGCCTGTAAGTCCAACCCTAAGTCGACTGGCAATTCAATTATTCACCGATCAACAAAAATCGGGCTGTAGAAGCCTTATCACGGATTTGTTTGGCTTCTTGATAGGCCGCAGAATGATACCAGGCCAAGGCCTTCTCCCGGTTTGGAAACTCCAATAAAACGAGTCGATCGTGATCCCAGGTACCTTCCAAAGCCTCTACTGGCATGCCTCGCAGCACAAACTTTCCTTCATAGGCTTGCAGACTAGCAGGGGTCTTTTCTTTGTATTTTTCATACAACAAGGGAGAGTGAATAGCTACTTCAACAAGTATGTAGGCTGCCATAAATTTTAGTGTTTAAATTGAAAAGTTAAACTAACAAAAAATGAATAGTCAATCGATACAGGTTCTCCAATTTGGAACAGGAAATTTCCTCCGTGGATTTATTGAGCCCCTAATCGAAGAACTAAACGAACAAGGTGAATCGTTACAGGTTTGCCTCGTGCAAAGCACCGATGGAAGCACCCTTCAAGGTTTGCGTGCACAAGATTATGCGTATGAAGTGTATGTTGCAGGTAGCGATAAAGGCCAGTCCATCGAGGAATTTAAGTCGATTACCTGCATTAAAGATGGGCTTAGTCTACCCAATGACTATGGAAAGTTCCTCTCATTTGCTCTTTCTCCAGATCTGAAATATATTATTTCAAATGTCACAGAGGCAGGTTTAGTTTGGAAAGAGGAAGGTCCGAGAGACCAAATCGCCAGCTCTTTTCCTGGAAGGCTTACCCAATGGCTTTACACTCGATTTGAACAAGCTCCCGAATTGGAAACAATCCTACTTCCTTGCGAGCTCATTCCCAACAATGGGGAATACTTGAAAAGTTTAATCCAACAGCATGCTTTAGCCTGGAAGTTGGATGCTCAATTTCTGAATTGGATCCACCTCAACTGCCGCTTTCACAACACCTTGGTGGATCGAATTGTCCCTGGCTTCCCAAAGCATCTCGAGGGTAAAGCCGCGCCTTACACTGTACAGGCAGAACCCTATCTTTTTTGGGGAATTGAGGGTAATGTCCTAGATCTAGAAAAATTGCCTTTCCGGAAGTGCAAAGGGGTGGTGCTAACCGACTCACTTCTCCCCTACACGAAGCGGAAAATAAGTATTCTAAATGGGCTACACACCCTAATGGCGGCCTTAGGTAGGTTGCAACAAATACAAACCGTTCAACAGTATGTACAAGACCCCGATCGACTTCAGGCGCTCAAACTAGTCGCAGAAGAGGAAATATTTCCGTTTTTGGATCAGCCCTTGGATTCCCTTCGAGACTATGCATCAGCCATCATTGATCGATTTAAAAATCCATACATGGCGCATTTGCTGCAGGATATTTCCTTTCAGTCGATCTCCAAATTCAAAAGTCGATTGCTACCTATTTGCACCTATTATTTAGAAAAACAGGGAACATTGCCACCTCGAATCACTGTGGGATTGGTTGCATTGCTATTGTGTCACTTGCGATTCCCAGATTTGATGCGGGACTCCGAAGAAAACAAACAGTACTTCAAGGAAATTCAAGTCAGGGATGCATCTGAATTAGACAAAATCATCCAGGCTAGTCAGGAGTTGTTTGGTTTCCCGGATAGATCAAATTTGGAACTTGCCTATGCCAGCCTCCAGAATACCCTTACGGCTTAGTTTTCGGCGAAGCCAACACCTGCTGCAAATCTAGCCTTAGCATAGGCAATTTGAAGTCTCGAAGAAAGCTCATTCAAGGTGACTCTAGCGTCAAAAACCGCAACTTCGCGCGCATTGACCAAAAACAAACTGCTTTCTCCAATTTCAAAACGGCGGGTTTCGCCGGTAAGTAAGGCTTCCAAGCTCTTTACATTTTCTGCAAGCGTACGCACTTGCTTGTTTAATACGTTCCAAGAATTGAGCTCAGCCTCCAGTTTTGTTCGGAGCTGCTGCTCCTTCAAGTTTCTTCCTGTCTGTTTGATTTCTAGTTTGGCAATGGTACTACCCAGCTCACCACGCGTCCTCCGTAAAAACAAAGGCGTATAGACCGTCACCCCCCATTTGTAGTTGTTCTCAAAAAGAGGTGAAGGGCGAGCGTCAGCAAGGTTCTCAGTTAGGAAATTATACTTCAACTTGACCACAGGAAGTAATTCCTGGGTTCGCAAGCGCTTTTCCACGTTCAAACTTGCCAAATCAAAATCTGTCAGTAGCAATTCTGGATGCCTACCCACCAAAGTCCTCAATTCCTCTGCCTCAGGTGCAGGGTTAAGGAATTGGGATAGCGCCTGAGGAATAATGGCCGAATCAAGCAGCATGGGTTCCCCTGAATCATTCCACAAATAGGTATTGAGCACTTGTGTGTTTTCGAAAAACGTAATGTCTGCAAGCTGCAATCGGTATTGTCTGTTCAACAATTGGGACAAGGCCTCGACGGTGTC
>CANHCD010000108.1 GCA_947458795.1 Cyclobacteriaceae bacterium
AAAGGAAAAGTTTGCAAAAACTTCTTCAAAGAATTATCGGATGTGATTCTCCTCAATTTATCGTTTTGCCAAGTTTTTTACTCGCCTAAAGTAGAGATACATACACAAGCTGCTCGTTGCCGTTAGAAAATGCCAGAGCGCATGTCCTTGCCAGATGGACATGGGATCACAATTGATCTTGGCTACATCCATGCTGCGAATCTGAATGGCAACTGCAAGCAATACAAAGCTCAATAGACCTAACAGTGGACTTCGCTGGGAAGGGTATTGAAAGTAATTGATGATGCCAAGTACCAACAGGATAAAAAACAAGGAGGGGAGGAGAATGGAACTTGAAATTTGCAAGGCCAGGGGAAGGAACCCAGCAATGAGTAAAAGCATTCCTACTACTAAGCCAACTTGAATTTGTTTGGTGAGTTCCTTTTTAACGAGTACCTGAACCAAGCCGATGCAAATTAAGCTGAGTGTGAGTCCATAGGTGGCATTCATGTCGACCCGCTGTCCGATCCAGGTGAGGGAGGAATGAAAAAATGCAGAGCCAAAACTCAAATAGATGAAATTAGCAGCTAGGAGAATGGATAAGTACGAAGAACTACGAACTGAATTGACTCCCTTTACCTCAACCAATTTGAGGTCTTTCAATGCCAACTGAAAGATTAGAAGGCCATAGAAAAAGTAAATCAGGTTGGAGTAGGTATTGATGGGTTGGTGGAATAGCCGTTCGGGGTGGTTAAACTCGCAGTATTCTACAGTAACGGCAGACTGACTTATCTTCATTCCCGTCCAAACACTGCTATCCAAAACAAAATCTAGGGAGAGGGCTATACCCAAAAGTAGGCCTGTCCCCAACAATCCATTTCTTAGAATTTGCGTGTTTGACATGATGAGCTAAGTTAAAAAAAAGCATCCCAATTGCTCAGGATGCTTTTTCTACAATTTAAGGGTTTCCTTATTTTTTGATATTCTGGAACAAATCGATTGGTGTAGCTTTTACCTTGTCCTCAAAGGCTTTCCAATCTCCTTGGATGAAGGCTTCTATCTTTGCAATAGCTTCAGCAGCAGCCTCCTTGGCTTGAGCAAGCAAGCGCTCCTCGGTTGCGCCAGGTGCAGTGTAGCTTGAATTGGCATAGCTTCTTGGATCACCCAAGCGAGACATCGTAGTTGGGAATAGGTTTCTTACGATTCCTTGTCCTTCTACTTTAGGTCCAGTGAATGCTTCACGCGCTGTATCCAATTTCTTCTTGATATCCTTAGCGGCGGTTTCCAAGGCTTTTGCCTCATCGGTCTTTACGTCCTTGATCAGTGAATTTACCTTATCGATTACCTTCTGAGCTTCATCCAATTTCTTGGTAGTAGCAGTTACTTCAGTAGAAAGTGCTTCTACTTTTTTCAAGAAAGCATCTTTGGCTTGCAGGTCTGTAAGAACAGGCTTGATACGTGGATCCGCATGTACTGTAATGGAAGTTTCAGAAGACTCTCCTCCATACTCCATCACCACTTTGTAGGTGCCTGGAATTGCATCACCACCACTTGGCTCAAAGAAGCCTCTACTTCGGCCTCCGCCACCTTGTCCACCACCTTGACCACCGCCCCAGCCACCAGTCATTTCAGCAGTTGATTTGCGGTCTAAGTTCCAGATGATTCGATTTACACCCTTGGTAGGTAGCGTTTTCAAGGTTCTGATTTGTTCTCCAGAACCAGTGTAGATTTTGACGGTTAGAGAATCCAACTTTTCTTTTTCGTCCTGGATTAAGTAGCTCAAACGACCTCCAAACACTCTGTTTTCACCTGCATACTTGGCAGAAGCCATGAAGCGTTCGCCATGTGGTTGCTGGATTTCTGCCTGGTAGGCATCAGGAGCAGGGAAGGCAGTGATTTTTCCAACTGGAGCTTTTCCACCATTCTTGGCAAATGCACGGAGGGGTCGGATGTCATCCAACACGTAGATCGCACGTCCAAAAGTACCAATCACCAAATCGGCCTCGCGCTCTTGGATGGTCATGTCGTAGGTAGACACTGCTTTAGGATAGCCATGTTCCCACTTGTTCCAAGTTTTGGCTTTGTCAAATGATACATACAATCCAAACTCAGTACCCAAGAAAACTAGGTTTGGTTCGGTAGGATCCTGTTTGATCGATAGGGTGAAGCCCCAAACCTTAGAATCATCTGCGATTCGGGTGAAGGTCTTTCCATAGTCTGCGCTGTGGTAGGCATAAGCAGCAAAATCGTTGTTTCGGTAGTTGTTGGCAATTACCCACACTTCACCTGCATTGTATTTGGATGCCTGTACTTGAGGGATCCATGATGCTTTTGGAAGTCCGGTAAGTTTAGCGGCAACATTCGTCCAGGTCTTTCCACCATCTTGTGTTACTTGAAGGTTGCCATCGTCTGTACCTACCCAGATCACATTCTTATCTACTGGAGATGGAGCAATCGTGATAATGGTGGTGTGATTCTCAGCACCGGTGATGTCAAAGGTCAAGCCTCCGGTTTTTTGCTGACGCTGCTTGGTGGAATCGTTGGTCGTTAAGTCTGGAGAAATGATTTCCCAGGTTTCACCTGAATCTTTGGACTTATGCAAAAACTGAGAAGCATAGTAAACCGTGTTTACATCATGAGGATCCTGTGCAATCGCTGCATTCCAGTTGTAACGTAGGAATACATTCTTGTCTGGATGCGTTGGACGAATGGTGCGGTTGTGACCAGTAAGCTTATCAAATCGGCTCACGTTACCTCCTTGAGACATGGTGTATCCATATCTAGAGTTGGCAGGGTGAGATACTACGTCAAATCCATCGCCGAAGGAAACTTCTTGCCAGTAGGTATTTCGGATTCCATCACCTCTCCAAAGGTAGGCAGGTCCTGTCCAAGAACCGTTGTCTTGCATTCCTCCGTAGACGTTGTAAGGCACTTCATTGTCTACATTAATATGATAAAACTGACCTACAGTGATTCCTTCTGCGAAAAACCAGGTTTTACCCATGTCTCTGGAAACATTCAATCCTCCATCGTTACCATTGATAAGTAGGGAAGGATCGTTTGGATTGATGTACCAAGCGTGGTGATCAGGGTGCACTCCTGAGTAGGAGAGTAATTCTCTGAAGCTTTTTCCTCCATCTTCAGTGATACCTACACGAGAATAAAGCGTGTAAAGTCTGTTTTCGTTTTTAGGATCGGCATGAATCTCAAAGTAGTAGAAAGGTCGGTCTCCAATTTCAGCTTTGTCATTGATCATGGTGAATTTTCCTCCTCCATCTTCAGATACGTAGAGCGCATTTTTAGAGGATTCGATCAATGCATATACTTTGCTGCTGTTGGCTTTGGAGATGGCCAAGCCCATTCTTCCTAGATTTCCCTTAGGCAATCCATTTTCTTCTGCAGATAATTTTTTCCAATTGTCTCCACCGTCTTGCGTAACATAAAGTCCTGAGCTAGCTCCTCCAGACTCAAAAAACCAAGGGTAGCGTCTGTGTTCCCACATGTTGACAAAGATTTTGTTTGGGTTGTTGGGATCCATGATCATTTCACCCACACCAGTCTTGTTGTCTATGTAGAGGATTTTTTTCCAGGTTTTGCCTCCATCGGTGGTCTTGTACACGCCACGATCTTCTTGAGTACCCCAAGGAGAACCGATAGCACCTACAAATACGGTGTTGGGATCATCTGGATGAACGATGATGCGGTGGATGGCACGGGTTTTTTCAAGTCCCATAAGTTGCCAGGTCTTGCCTGCATCCATGGATCGGTATACCCCATAGCCCATGTTGAGTGAGTTTCTCGGGTTACCTTCGCCAGTACCCACCCAAATGATGTTTGGATTTTTCTGATAGATGGAAATGGCACCAATAGAATGCACCTTTTCATTGTCAAAAATTGGCTCCCAAGTAATGCCCCCAGAAGTAGACTTCCAAAGGCCGCCAGAGGCAGAGCCAGCATAGATGGTTGTAGGATCATCGTGCACTGCATCGATGGCAGTAATTCTACCGCTCATCGCGCCTGGGCCGATGCTACGCGCTTTCATGGATTTAAAAACGTCCATGTTGACCTGCTGTGCTTGAACGCTCATTTGGAGCACGGCAAGGAAAATTAAGAGAACTAATTTTTTCATGTGACTAAGGGTATGTTTCAATTTTTAAATAAAACCAATTTTTCTGATTTTATGGGTTGAATTTACTTCAATGGAGTTCAATTAAGTAGGAGTGCTTTATTTTTTTTACACATGGTTTGGGGAAAGTTTGCTTTTTGATTTTCTTTAAGAAAAATTAAAAAATGGCAAAATTTAGATTCAGGTCCTTGCTAGGACTTTTCTTTTTTATGGCAATTAGCCTTGGCTATGCCCAGAATGGTCGTTTTCAACAGGCAGTTTCCTACCGTATGCAGGTGGATATGGATGTGGCTACCAATCGGTATCAAGGAACGCAGGTACTTGCGTACACCAATAATTCTCCTGATACGCTCAATCGCGTGTTTTACCATTTGTATTACAATGCCTTTCAACCAGGCAGCATGATGGATGTTCGTTCCAGAACAATCTCAGATCCTGATCAGCGGGTGAAAGATCGAATTTCAAAATTGACTCCTGAAGAAATCGGGTTCCTTCATGCAACTAAGCTTACGATGAATGGAAAGCCTGTACGCTTCAAAGAGGTTGGGACAGTTTTGGAGGTGGATTTGGAACAAGCAATTCTTCCGAATACCACCGTTCAGTTTGAGATGAGTTTTGAGGGTCAGGTTCCGCTACAAGTGCGACGATCTGGTCGAGATTCTGAAGAAGGGGTCCGCTATTCCATGTCCCAATGGTATCCTAAGATGGCCAACTACGACGAGCAGGGCTGGCATGCAAATCCCTATGTTGGCAGAGAATTTTATGGAATATGGGGAGATTTTGATGTAAAAATCACCATTGATAAAACCTATACGTTAGGCGGTACAGGATACCTACAAAACCCAAACCAGATCGGTCATGGATATCAGGATGAGGGAGTAAAGGTTTCTGAGCCAAAAGGCAAAACCCTTACCTGGCATTTTGTAGCTCCCAAAGTCCATGACTTTATGTGGGCAGCAGACAACAAGTACAAGCACGACAAGATACAGATGGCAAATGGCATCACTGTTCATCATTTTTACATTCCCGGAGAGAAGACCACGGAAAACTGGGAAAAGCTGAAAGAGTATACCCCCAAGGCCATTGATTACTTATCACAAAAATTCGGGCAATATCCGTACAAGCAATTTTCTGTGGTTCAAGGAGGAGATGGAGGTATGGAATATGCCATGTCAACTTTGATTACGGGGGAGCGTACCTTACCGAGCTTAGTAGGAGTGATGGTTCACGAATTGGCACATAGCTGGTTTCATGGTGTTCTGGCATCCAACGAATCCCTCTACCCTTGGATGGATGAGGGCTTCACTTCTTATGCATCGAATTTGGCTATGGCATCGATTTTTCAGCCCAACCCAGCCCCTCAGCGTAGTTCCTATGGTGGGTATTACCGATTGGTTAAGTCAGGATTGGAAGAGCCTATGTCCACCCATGCGGATCACTACCAAACCAACTCTGCCTATGGTGCAGCAGCCTACAGCAAAGGAGCAGTTTTCTTGGCTCAGCTTGGTTATGTGATTGGAGAGGATGTGCGTGATCGAGGCATGCTGCGCTACTGGAATACCTGGAAGTTTAAGCATCCCAATGTCAATGACTTGATCCGTGTGATGGAGAAGGAGAGTGGCTTGGAGCTGGACTGGTACAAGGAGTATTTTGTGAATTCGATCAAGACGATTGATTACAGCATCAAAGAGGTAAAGGCATCTGAAGAGGGAACTTCGATTACTTTGGAGCGAGTAGGGGCTATGCCTATGCCGGTGGATCTGGTGATCACTTATAAAGATGGAACGAAGGAGTTGGTTTACTTGCCTTTGGAAATGATGCGTGGGGAGAAAAAAGCGGAGGCAAATGCACCAAGTCTTGTGCTGAGCCAGGATTGGCCTTGGACACATCCCACATACACCATTAGTTTAAAAAGAGCAGTAGATACAATCAAATCGGTGGAAATTGATCCAAGCAAGCGAATGGCTGATGTACAACTAGAAAATAATAAAGTGGAGTTTTAGGCTCCACTTCAAAGTTGTTTAATTAAAAAAGGTGGAGATTATTTTCCACCTTTTTTTATTAGAATCAACCTGCGTTCTTTTTGTCCTGTACTTCAGTACGGATTTCTTGCGCTAGGTTTTTCAAATCTTGCATACCTTTTCTTACGCGGGTACCTGCAGCTTGATTTCCTTTGTCGTAGAACTTTTCGAAGTCAGCTTCCAAGCTCATTACTAAATTTTTTACGTCGCTAAATCTGCTCATAGTAAAAGTTTTTAAGGGTTGATGATAAGTTTATAAGGGTCTAATATATGCCAAATACTTTCTATTTCAATTCAGAGGCGCTTTTTTTTACTTTTTTTTTTATTCGCCAAAAGAAAGTGCCAAGGCGGAATTCTTGTAAACCCCAGAAGTGAGCTTGTCTTTTACTGCTGCAAATGCTTTGACAGTTAGATTCACATCCTCAATCGTATGGACTGCAGTAGGTATTAACCGCAAGATAATCATGCCTTTAGGGATTACTGGATAGATCACCACGGAGCAGAAGATTCCAAAATTCTCTCTCAAGTCCATGGAAAGGGCTGCAGCTTCACCTACGGTACCATTTAATACCACAGGGGTCACAGGAGAATTTGATCTTCCGGTACTAAATCCATTTTCTACTAGTCCTTTGCGAAGAGCATGTACGATTTTCCAAAGATTGTCCTTCAGTTCAGGTTTACTGCGTAACATATCTAGGCGCTTCAATGCTCCTTCTACCAATAGCATCGGCAAGGACTTTGCGAAAATCTGAGAACGCATGTTGTATCTCAAAAATAAGATCACATCTGCATCGCCTGCGATGAATGCACCGATAGAAGCCATGGACTTTGCGAAGGTGGAGAAATACAAATCAACCTCACCTTGAACCCCTTGCTCTTCGGCTGTTCCAG
>CANHCD010000109.1 GCA_947458795.1 Cyclobacteriaceae bacterium
CTGGTTCCTGACTTTTACGGAGGAGGAAGCACCACCCCGCTCCCGAAAGACTCTGCATCCGAAAAAGCCCTCCGAAATCAAGGCCTAGAGCCCGCACAAGTCAATGATTTCGTCAAAGGAGCACCCACCTACTGGGGAGACCAACCCTTCACTGGCGGACCTATTTACGGCAGTGCAATTCTGGTATTCCTAGCCATCTTAGGCATCTGGGTAGCACCACGTGCCAGCCTAATCACTTTTGGGTCCATCATTGTGCTATCTCTGATGCTCAGCTGGGGTAAAAATTTGGCCTGGTTCAACTACACTTTATTTGACATTTTACCCGGCTACAACAAGTTTAGAGCCGTATCCATGGCATTGGGCATGACGCTTTTCGCGATTCCAGTACTTGGGATGATTGCCTTGGAAAAACTGACTCAAACCAAAGCACTAAAGCCCCTACTGATTTCAGGAGGGATAGTGGCCGGGATTACCCTGCTGCTGGCTGTCATAGGAACTGCATTCTTCCGTTTTGAAGGAGCCGGAGATGCTAACTATCCAGATTGGCTCGTCACGGCGCTTCAAGCAGACCGCAAGGAGCTACTCTCCTCCTCCGCTTGGAAAAGCTTCGCCTTTGTTGCACTTGCGATTGGCGCAATTTTCTTTTACCTCAAAGGCAAAATCTCAGAAAGCATCCTGGGGATTGGCTTAATTGTCTTAATCACCCTAGATGTGTGGACCATCAACCGCCGCTACCTCAATGACGACTCCTTCAAGGGAAATCCATCTCGCGAGTTTTTTGCGGAGACTCCTGCCGAAAAATCAATTGCTACGGACAAAGGCTACTTCCGAGTTCTCCCGCTCACAGAAGGGCTCACCCAGGGGGCACGCACCAGCTACCGATTCAAAAGCCTAGGCGGTTACCATGGCGCCAAACTTCGCCGTTACCAGGATTTAGTGGACTACCAGATGGAGTTTGAGTTGCAAGACTTTATCAAAAAAGCAAAGGAAGGCAACTTTGACTGGGCAAGCATGGGCACGATCAACATGCTCAACACCAAGTACCTCATTGCTGGAGCAGATAGCAAGGCGGTATTTGAAAACCCGGAAGCAAATGGCCCTGCATGGGTTCCTAGCCAACTAGTCCCTGTAAGCAGCAACAAAGAAGAAATGGACAAGCTGGGAAGCATCGACACCAAAGCACAAGCCACAATCAATAGCAAAGAGTTTGGAGCACAAAAAGCAGGTGCAGGAAAAATTAGCCTTACCAAGCATAGCCCGAACGAAATGACCTACCGCGCAGAAATGACCACGGCCGGATTGGGCGTATTTTCGGAAATCTACTACCCAGCAGGCTGGACCGCCAAGTTGGATGGTAAGGAAGTTCCCATCCTTCGAGCCAACTACTTGCTTCGTGGCCTTTCGCTTCCTGCGGGAACTCACGAAATAGTCTTTACCTTTGCCCCTGCGAGTTACACCGCCACCAAAACACCCATGATCCTGTTCCAGTATGCATTGGTGATTTTGTTGATCGCTGGACTAGTTACCACCTACAGAAAATCAGATGCAAGCCGCTGAAGAACAAGATAAAGTCGTTCGCTTCTACGACCAATTTGCCGAGAAGCAAGAAAAAACAGGCATCAACTCCAGGCATTTGAGTATCCTGGATAAGGCGAAGCAGGCTGGACTGAAATCCAATCACCGGATTTTGGAGGTAGGCTGTGGCATCGGAACCGTATCCCATCTCCTAGCTACCCAAGTTCCTCAAGGAAAGGTACTTGCGGTAGATATTTCCCCAGAAAGTATTGAGAAGGCTCGAGTGCTCTGGAAAAAACAAGGCAACTTGAAGTTTGACGTGTCAGACATGTCCGATTTCAATCTCCCTGGAGAAACCTTCGATTTTTTTGTGTTCCCAGACGTATTGGAACACATTCCAGTTGCTCAACATGCACGCTTGTTTGAAAATATTCAGCGCCATGCGCACGCCGACTCGGTGGTCCTAATTCACATTCCTGCTCCCCGGTACCTGGAGTGGATGATCGCCAATCAGCCGGAAAAACTTCAGGTAATTGACCAGCCGCTAGACACAGGAGCCCTAGTGCAGACCTTGGGAGCATCCGGTTTTTATTTGGAAAAAATGGAGACTTACGCGCTCTTTTTCCAAGAAAAGGACTACCAATATTTTGTGTTCCGTGCCAACAAATCGGTGCAGCAATCTACCGCAAAAAGTAAGTGGCAGGTCCTTAAAGAACGAATTCTCATCCGTTTGAAATACGGAATCAGCAGTTAATCAACATACCCATGGAAATCAAAGCCGGTACGGTGGTAGGGCTTACCTACGAACTCAAGGTGAGCAAGGAAGAAGATGATATCGAGTCCGCACCCTTTAGTGTAGAAGTACGAGATGAAGAGGATCCTTTTCAGTTTCTTTTTGGACAAAGTGGGCTACCCGAAAAATTTGAGGAGCTACTCCAAGGGAAAAAATTGAAAGAGGCGTTTTCCTTTACCTTGACCACAGCAGAAGCCTATGGTGAAGCGGATGAAGAGCTATTGGTAACCTTGCCCGTAGAGCAGTTTTCCAAGGAAAGAGGCTTCAGCCCAACCATGCTTGAGGAAGGTAATTTTCTCCCACTCGTGGACGAAAACGGCTATCCCATGCAGGCGAAGGTTTTGAAAAATTTAGGAGAAGAGTTGCTCCTCGACTTCAACCATCCCTTAGTTGGATTTGACCTGCACTTTGAGGGCAAAGTCATCGAAGTACGCAAAGCCACCAAAAAAGAAATCGAGCAGGGGCATGTGGAAGAAGAAAATAGAAATTAGGTAGAAATACAGTAGAAAAGGACTTCGCTTCGCTTCGTGAAATAAATGGAAATAGCAGCAGAATCTTCTATTTCAACTTATTTCTATTGCATTTCGATTGAGATTCAATTAGTTAAAACCACTAAGGATATTTACTACCATTTTCTCAAAAATAATTGAGGTTTAAACCTCAACTATTTCTTGGTACTTGGTTCTTCGTACTATATACTTTTTCTAGGATTTCAGCACCAATATTTTTTCTTCCTGCACATGCAGGTAGACGCGGTCGCCGATCTGGTATTTTCTGGCTGGGTCATCCACTTCCCAAAGCTGTCCTCCTTCCCGCAGCTTCACTTGCAACGTATTGTAGTGCACCAAAAACCGTTGGTCGACCACATGCCCTACAAGACCACCTCGGGTGCGGATGCGAATGTCGGCTGGTCGGATAAAGGCTTGCTCTCGGTCTGGGAGGGCATTGATGGACGAAAACAGTCGTGCCACATACTTCGATTTGGGTTGCTCACATAGTGCCTTGGAGTTTCCTTTCTGGGTGATTTTTCCTTTTTGAAGGACTACCAAGGAATCCGTAAGCCAAAGTGCATCGTCCAAGTCATGGGTCACAAAGATCACGGTGGTACCCATCTCTTGAAGGAGCTCCTTCAATTCCTGAATCAACTTTCTTTTCTGAATCGCATCCAAGTGACTAAAAGGCTCGTCTAGCAGCAGCACCTCCGGCTCTACCGCCAAGGCCTGCGCAATGGCCACCTTTTGCTGCTGCCCTCCGCTGAGCTGCTTGGGAAGTCGGTCCTTGTAAGGAGTCAAGCCGAGTCGATCCAGCAAGTGCGCCACCCGCTGCTTTCGGTACCCTTCTTCGTAGTTCAACAGCGGACGCGTGATATTCTCCTCCACGGTCGTATTCGGAAAGAGTTGGTAATCTTGATGGATCAGTTTGATCTCATCGTAGCCCGGTACCAATTTTTCCGCAGGGCTTTCAATTTTCTTCCCTCCAAGGAGCACTTCACCAGAGGTTTGTGTCAGCAGGCCTGCTGCGATGCGCAGAAGCGTACTTTTGCCCGAACCACTTTCTCCAATGATGGAGACAAACTCGCCCTTGGCCAGCTCCAGATTAAATTCCTGCAAGGCAATATGTGAATCATAGGATTTGGTGAGCGCGCGGAGAGAAAAATAGGACATAGGGGTACGGAATGAAATGAGTGATAGTGCCTTTGATCACTTCTAAGATAAAGAGGGTTTTTGGATTTTTCCCATATCCCGCTTTCCCCCTTTTTTCACTTTTCATTCTGCTCGAAATTCATGCCTACTGTTCCATTCCTAGGGTACTGCTCAGTAAGCAAGCCATCCCCCGTCGGCAACGAGCGTTTCTCCATTGACGAAGGAAGCGTCATCCGAAGCGAGAAATAAGGCAGCCTTGGCAAGCTCCTCTGGCTCCCCCATTCGGGGCATGGAGGCTGCTCCACTGCTACACAATGCGGCTCCTTCTGCATCAGGATGGGCATCAATCATGATGTTGGTATTCACCCCACCTGGAGCGAGCACATTGCAACGGATGCCTTTTTGAGCATACATAAAACCGATGTTTTTGCTCATCCCAATCAAGGCATGTTTGGAGGTGGTATAGGCCAATCCAGCACGCGATCCTGCAATGCCCCCAATGGAAGAAATATTGATAATACTGCCCTTGCCTTGGATCAGCATCTGGGCTATTGCTAATCGGCAGGCATAAAATGGCCCGTTTAGGTTGATCGCCAGAATTTTTTCCCAAAGGGCATCAGTCACCTTTTCCAGAGGCATAAAATCATCCATAATGCCCGCATTGTTGACTAGAATATCGAGGGTGCCGTATTCATGTATAGTGGCCTCCACGAGACGTTTGACCTGATGAGGATCAGACACATCACAAGCCAAGCCCAAGGCATGTCCTCCCTTGTGTCGAATTTGCTTGGCCACTTCTTCAGCGGCTTCCCCATTCAAATCGGCTACCACTACTTTGGCACCCTCCTGGGCAAAAAGTAGGGCGATGGCTTTTCCTATTCCGGAGGCTGCACCCGTAATGAGCGCGCTGGAATTTTCTAGTTTTTTCATAAAATAGCAGTTTAACTGAGATACGAATAAGTGCTTCAAAGGACTCCAAAAAAGGGTTGCTGGAGCAATAATCTTGCTCTCTTGGTCCAGGATTATTTCCTTAAAATCAAGGCAACCACATGCGCTCCAGGAGCAACCGTCAAGGTAGGTGATTCTGAATCGTCAATTGCTGACAAAAATCAGTTGTTATGCTTTTTCTTTGGTGGCCAAACAACCCGCTACTTTTTTTGTTAGTTTCGCATACTAAAACATCTACACACCCATGAAAAATACCCTTTCTTTTCTGTTGACCTTAACCTTGTTAGTGGTCGGATCTATCACAGCCCAAGCACAGCTTCAACAGCCTGCTGCTAGCCCTGCAGCGCATGTAAGCCAGGTGGTTGGCTTCACCAAAATCAGCATCGACTACTCTTCTCCTGCAGTGAAAGGCAGAAAAGTATTTGGTGGAATCATCAAATATGGCGAAAGCTGGAGAGCTGGTGCCAATGGCCAGACCATCATCGAATTCAGCACTGCTGTAAGTGTAGGTGGTAAAAACCTAGCTGCTGGTAAGTATTCTATTTTTGTAACTCCTGCAGCTTCTGGTGAGTGGACCATCCACCTCAACAAAAAAGCAGAGAGCATCTACAGCTACATGAAAGACAATAAGATCGATGAGGCAGCACTTGCTGCAGACGATGCAGTAGCTGTAAAGGCAACCCCTGCAACTGTAGCTGCTACCGAGCGTCTTCAGTACCACATTTCTGCTGGCAACAACAAGGTAGCGCAAGTAACCCTAGCTTGGGAAACTGCTGCAGTCTCTTTTATGGTAGACACCTTGGTAGATTTGAAAATGGAGCAGTTTAAAAACCAGTTTTAATCTTTTCCGAGAAACACTTTAAGCTCCTAAAACTCCTACCTGGTTCATTCGAGGTAGGAGTTTTTTTTGTTGGTAAGCTAAATAAGCCATCTCCCTTCCCAATTTGGACTACCTTTTTAACCTTCAATCAAAAAATCTTCGGGATTTTAGATTTTTAATGTAATTTGAATCATTCGGAGGCATTCTTGAAAAAAGATAGCTTCTGAGGCAGCCAATGAATCCTTACCTAAGGAAGTTTGCCTGCCTAAATTTTATTTTTAGTACCCTAACTCATCTTGTGAATAACTGATTTCCATCCCGTATGAATACCCCAAACACCCAGTTTAACTACGTGAACTACCTCTGGAATGAGGAGAAAGCTGCGCAGCTCGAAGGCAATGAAGTTGACCTATTCCTCTACCGTTCCAACCTCCTCGGAGCGGACCTCAGAATCACAAATTATGGGGGAGGAAATACCTCCTGCAAAACAAAAGAACTGGACCCTTTAACCAAAACCTGGGTGGAAGTGATGTGGATCAAAGGCTCAGGTGGAGATATCGGGACGATGACCCGCTCTGGACTTGCAGGACTTTATGTAGACAAATTGAATGCCTTAAAAGGCATCTACCGAGGCTTGGAACACGAAGACGAAATGGTGGGATTATTTGGGCATTGCCTCTACGACTTGGACTCCAAAGCTCCTTCCATTGACACTCCCCTCCATGGCTTTTTGCCCTTCAAACACATCGACCACCTACACCCAGACGCAGCCATCGCCATAGCCGCCTCCAAGGATGGAGAGGAAATCACCAAAACCCTTTGGAAAGGAGCGATTGCTTGGGTGCCTTGGCAGCGACCTGGATTTGACTTGGGACTCAAACTCAGGGAGGCCTTGGACAAAAATCCCGGCATTCGAGGCATTATGCTTGGAGGTCACGGCCTATTTACCTGGGGAGATACATCCTATGACTGCTACCTCAACAGTTTGGAAGTCATTGAAACTGCCTCCGCATTTCTAGCTGAAAACTATGGTAAAAAACGACCTGTTTTTGGAGGAGAAAAAATCAAATCCTTACCCCCTGACCAACGGAAAAGCCAAGCGGCTCAACTCGCACCGCTTTTGCGTGGATTGGCATCTTCAGCATCCCGAATGGTGGGCACCTTCACCGACAAGGAGGTAGTTTTGGAGTTTAGCAATAGCCAGGATCTGCAACGGCTAGCTCCCATGGGAACCAGCTGTCCGGATCACTTTCTCCGTACCAAAATCTCACCTTTGGTTCTTGACC
>CANHCD010000110.1 GCA_947458795.1 Cyclobacteriaceae bacterium
GCACGTTCTGCGGCAGTACGTAAGTCCACGTGGATTTCAGAGCAGGGTCCACAAGGTCCTGTATCCCCCATTTCCCAGAAGTTATCCTTCTTGGAACCCATAATGATGCGGTCTTTTGCCACGATACTGCTCCAAAGGTCGTAGGCCTCTTGATCCATGGCTAGATTGTCGCCCGCATCCCCTTGGACAACGGACACGTAGAGCAGGTCTTTGGGCAACTTGTAGACCTCAGTCAACAGTTCCCAAGCCCATTCGATTGCTTCCTTTTTGAAGTAATCTCCAAAAGACCAGTTGCCCAGCATCTCAAACATGGTGTGGTGGTAGGTATCTACCCCTACTTCTTCCAAATCGTTGTGCTTACCACTTACACGAAGGCATTTTTGAGAATTGGCTACTCTTGAGAATTTGGCAACCTCATTTCCTAAAAATGCATCTTTAAACTGATTCATCCCTGCATTGGTAAACATCAGGGTTGGGTCATTTTTTACTACAATGGGAGAAGAAGGAACGTATTGGTGCTGTTTGGATTGGAAAAACTCAATAAACGTACTTCTGATTTTTTTGGCTTCCATGGAAGAGAGTCGGTACAGTGGCTAAAACTAGTTGGGCAGTATCCGTTGAATTGGAACGAATGCAGGCCACAAATTTAATAGAATTGGCTGGCTTATGCACAGGAATTTGTGATTTTGACAAAAGCTTCCAGAGGATTCTAGGTCATTTACCTGCGTATTTTTCAAACTAGTTCGGATTGAGCCTTCGGAAAATGAAAACGAAAGATTCTTTTTATATTCGTTTTTTTTAACCCGATACCCATGTCCTACCTAGATCAAATCGCCTCGCCTACTTTACTTATTGACGAAAAAATTACCCGAGCCAATCTTGAAAAAATGGCCAGTAAAACACATGCGCTGGGAAAGAAGCTAGTTCCTCATTGGAAAACTGCCCAATCCCGAATCATTGGAAATTGGGCAAAAGACTATGGCATCCGGGAGGTAACGGCTTCCTCTATTTCCTTAGCCGAATACCTTTGCGGTCAAGGTTGGGACAGCATCCATATTGCCTTCCCTTTCAATATCCGTGAAATCCCAAGGCTCAACCGACTGGCGGCAAAGCAGGGTATTTCGGTACAAGTAGTCAATGCAGCTACGGCGAAAGCACTGGCGGAGGGTTTGACAGCGCAGGTAGAATTCTTTGTTGAACTCGATGCGGGTTATGGTCGCACTGGCATTCAATCCACAGATGAAGCCGAATTGGAAGCTATTTTTAAGCAGGCAGATGGAAGTGAGTTCTTGAAATTTAAAGGATTCTACATCCATCCCGGACATACGTACTACGGGAAAGACACGGACAAAATCCATCTGGAAAGTCAAGAGGCACTCGCAAAAATGAAAGCAAAGTACCTGTCCCGTTTTCCAAAAGCAGTGACTCGCTTGGGCGATACGCCAGGCTGTGCAGTTCGAGAAGATTTTGGAGGCGTGGATGAATTGGGTCCAGGCAATTTTGTGTTCTTTGATTTGATGCAGGTTCAGTTAGGCAGCTGCACAAAAGAAGACATTGCCGTTTGCCTAGCCGTACCTGTGGTGGACATTCGGAAAGATCGAAAGGAGATCCTCATTCATGGTGGCGGGGTGCACTTGGCCAAGGACGTACTGATCCATGAAAATGGAAGTAAAAACTTTGGAGAGATCGTCTTACTTAATGACAAAGGTTGGACAATTCCAAGCCACAGTTCTTTTGTGAAAAGCATCTCCCAAGAACATGGCATTATTCAAGCTTCGGACGAGCTATTGGCCTCGATTCAGGTGGGAGATTTGCTTGGAATCTTACCAGTACACTCCTGCATGACGGCGGATTGTATGGGCAGTTATTTGAGTTTGGATGGTCAACGAATAGACCATGCCGAGAGTAGAATTAACTAGGAATAAACTTCAGTTCTCCAATTCAAATGGAATGCACGAGGCCATTTGGCGTTAAACCTGATTCTTTTTCCACTTCCCTTTTTTGAAGAAATAAAGCGACACCAGGGCATGGAGCGAATGGCAAAAAGCAATGGCAATAAAAATTCCAACATAACTCAAGCCTAGTGGAAATGCGAGTAGATAGGCCAAAGGCACTTCCAAGCCCAAGAGCACGAGTGCATTGATCCAAGCGGGGGTTTTGGTGTCCCCAGCTCCATTAAACGCTTGCGTCAACACCATCCCAATCGCGAAGAATACGTAACCAAGGGAGATGATCCACAGTCCTTGTGCTGCCACTTCTTTCACTTGCGGAATGCTGGTAAATAAACCAACCAGCTGCTTACTAAACAGGAGGTAAATTCCGGTCACTGAAGCCATAAAGATGACATTGTAGCGAACGGTAAGCCATACTGCCAATTCTGCTCTTCGCTGTTTCTGAGCTCCAAGGTTTTGACCGACTAGCGTAGCAGCGGCTCCAGAAAGTCCCCAAGCAGGTAATATGGTGAAGATTAATATCCGAAAGGCAATCGTATAACCTGCCAGAGATGCCGAACCAAATTCAGCATTCATTCGGGTCAGTGCTACCCAGGAAAGCGAATCTATTAGCGATTGTCCCATGCCTCCCAAGGATAGTTCAATGATCTTTTTGATCGTCTCCCAGCTTAAGGCAATGTTTTCTTTCAGGATTTTGAGTTTGTGCTTGCCATTGAATAAATGGTACAACTGGTAGAGCACGCCCATACTCCTGCCGAAGGTTGTCGCAATCGCTGCCCCATCCAGACCAAATCCTTCCCAAGATCCTATCCCAAAAATTAGCAAGGGATCCAGTACAATATTCAGTCCATTTGCAATCATCAAGGAACGCATCGCATGATGCGCTTGACCTGCACCCCGGAATGCTCCGTTGCATAAAAAAAGCAATAATATGGCTGTATTCCCAGCAAATACTATTTTGGCATAATTTGAACCTGATTCAATTAATTGTTCTTCAGCTCCCATCAGGCGAAGCAGGTCTGCTGCAAACAGCCAACCCAGCACCCCCATAATAATGGAAATGAAAGATCCCACCAGTAGCAGTTGGAAGGTTGCGGAGCCTGCATCTACGTAGTTTTTTTCTCCAAATCTTCGAGAAACGAGTGCAGTGGCGGCCATGCTCAAACCAAAACCAAGTGCATAAGTCAACACGATGACCGACTCGGTCAATCCAACCGTTGCTATCGCATTCTCTCCCAGTTGTGCCACAAAAAACAGGTCCACAATGGCAAAAGAGGACTCCATCATCATTTCCAAGATCATGGGCAAGGCAAGAATAAAAATCGCGGTCTTTAAGGGAAGACGGGTAAAATCCTGCTCTTTGCCCAGAAGCGCGTCTTTAATCAATTGCCAAGTCATGAAAATTACGAGAAACGGTGAAACCTACTCCTGGTCGATACCCTCGAAATAGGAGCACAAAAAAACAAAAAAAACCGCAGAAGGCGGTTTTTTATTTAAAACGAAACTCAATTTATATTAAAATTCCTTTTCAGATTAAGAATAACTTATAGCGAAGTAAATTAATAAGGCGTTTAACAATATGAAAAACGAAAACATGGTTAAATTAATTAACATAGTCATCTTTTTTTCGAATGCATCTAAAACACCATCTTTAAATATTAATGAAGGCAAAATGCCAAAAATTGCTATCATGGCAACTATTATAATTATGCAAAAAGAATTAATAATTTCTGCTAAAGAAAAAATGTTAGTTGATGGTAATTTTGATGATATAATATAACTGCCACCAGCAGCAGTAAATAGCGCCCCTACTGTATATCTGCTGGGGTCTGGTGCAAAAGGCGCTATAAAGGTTACCAATACAGCAATATATAAAATTAGAAATAGCTTTAAAATAACTGAAAATCCACCTTTATATATTCTTACAGCCATTCTGTATTGAGAAAAATCAGTTTTATAATCAGAAGAAAATTTTGGATTTCCTCTCGCTGATTTATAAGCATGTGGCTTTTCAATCAGTTTAATATCATTTTCTTTTTCATATCCATTTATCATTACTCTTGAGCTTACTTTAGAATCTTTGGTGTCCGGCTCAAAGTATAGATTCTTTCTGTCAATCCATTTATGCTCAATCGGTATAATCAAATCATGTTTATCAATCGGATAAAGAGACACATCAAAAAATTGGGTGCTTTTTGCTTTAACGAAATATTGAATGTATTCAATATGGTTGCTAGAGTCACTGTATCGGTCAACTAAATCAGCTTTTAAAATATCCCCGTTAACTATTGTAAATGGAAGTTCATTTTTGTGAGATAAATCTTTTTCTCCCAATAAGTCGATCTCATTTGGGTTCCATTTAAACCACAAATAAAATTCATAGGTCCAATGAGAGTCTTTGATATTTAGGTCTTCAATTCTTTCAAGATAGGTTCCAATTGTAACTTTTTTTGAATTCGGCGGTACTGAAAAACTTTCAGATGCAGTTTTACCTGTATCTGGAACATTAGGGTCCATTGTGTTTTTCAAATTATTACTCAGATTGGTGGCCATATCCTTTATGAATATGGATATTGTATATGAAAAAGCGATTCCTGAAATTAATATACTTATTAGGAAAAAAATTAAAATTACATGTGAGCGTTTCTTATTTTTAAACATATAATGTTTTATTTATATTTTTTTAATAGGTGTCTGCAATTACCGAAGTAGCTAAATAAGTTTTAACTGACAGTTATAGGTTATAACTTTAGTCGGGCTTTAATTTGCAGTAAATTAGGTTAAAATAGCGGGTTTTGACAATGAAAGCCATCAATTTTTTAGTCGATTTCTTGACGAAGCTTCCTCTATTGACTTCAATAAAGAACAAAGAATCTTACAGAAAATCATCTTCCAAACCCTAGGGATGGCTAGAATAAAAATGCCCCCAATAAGTCTCTAACTTTTTGGGGGCACATCACAAGGCGGTTTTTACTTAAATTGATTTCTAATGAAATGACTACTTTACGAACCCAGGGTTTCAAGGTGAGCCTCCTTGATTTTGCGGCGAAGAATTTTTCCCACATTGGTCTTTGGAAGTTCATCGGTAAAATACACCTCCTTGGGAACTTTGTAATTGGTCAGAAATTCCTTGCAGTGGGCAATGACCTTTTCTTGGGTAAGTGCCTGGTCTTTCTTCACCACATAGGCTACCACTTTCTCCGTAGATTTAGGATCAGGCATTCCAATTACGCCCACCTCCAATACACCTGGACAAGAGGCAATTGCATCTTCCACCTCGTTGGGGTAAACATTAAATCCAGACACGAGAATCATTTCTTTTTTACGGTCCACAATCTTGGTAAAGCCATCCGCATCCATCACACCAATATCTCCCGACTTGAACCAATCGCCTTGCATCACTAAGGCTGTTTCCTCTGGTCTATTCCAATAGCCTTTCATGACTTGAGGGCCTTTGATAAAAATCTCTCCCCGCTCGCCTAAAGCCACCGGATTTCCAGCATCATCGGCAATCATCACCTCTGTATTCGGAAGCGGCATCCCAATTGTCCCGATTCGTTCGGTTCCATCGATGGGGTTACAAGTAGCAACAGGGGCAGTTTCAGTTAAGCCATAGCCCTCCGCAAGCGGCACACCAGTTACCGCTTTCCATTTTTCAGCAGTAGCTTTTTGTACAGCCATGCCTCCTCCTACCGCAATCTTCAAACCTGAGAAATCCAATTTACCAAAGGCCTCCTGGTTCAATAAGCCGTTGAATAGTGTATTCACTCCAGTAATTACCGTAAAGCGTTTTTTAGCCAAATCACCAATGAAGGCTTTCATGTCTCTTGGATTGGTAATCAGCACATTATGCGCGCCAATTTTCAACATGGCAAGACAGTTGACTGTCAAGGCGAAAATGTGATACAGCGGCAGCGCAGTAATCACAATTTCTTGACTCTCTACCAGCTTGGGCTTCATCCAGGCCGAAATCTGCTGCATGTTGGCCACAATATTTCCGTGGGTCAATTCCGCCCCTTTGGATACGCCCGTAGTGCCTCCAGTATACTGAAGGAATGCAGGTTCATCCAAAGTACTTGCGACTTTCTTGAATTTATGGTTGGCACCGAGAGAAAGCGCCTTTTTAAATGAAACGGCTCCAGGTAAATGGTAGGCAGGCACCATCTTTTTAACATGCTTCACGACCAGATTCACAATTGAACCCTTCAAGCCCCCAAGCAAGTCTCCTAGCTCGGTAAGAATCACATGCTTGGCCTGAATAGCTGATCGTATTTTTTCCAAGTTGGAAGCAAAATTGGCAACAATCACGACCACATCTGCCCCTGAGTCATTGAATTGATGCTTCATTTCAGAAGGTGTATACAGTGGGTTGGTATTCACTACCACCATACCTGCTCGAAGGGCACCAAACATGGCTACAGGATATTGCAACACATTAGGCATCTGAATAGCCACTCGCGAGCCCTTGCTCAGCTTTAGTTCAAAAATTAAGTAATTCGCAAACTGGGCGCTCAAGCGATCTAATTCCTGAAAGGTTAGGGTTTTACCCATGCACTCATAGGCTACCGAAGTTCCAAATTTTTTGACACTTTCTTCAAAAAGCTCTGTAACGCTGGAATAGGCAGTGCAATCTACTTCTTGAGGGACGGAGGAAGGATAAAATTTAAACCAAGAGAAATCGTTCATTTGTTTGCAATTTTGGGTGGTTCTGAAGGGTCAATTACTTAAAATATCAGGGTTTGGGCAAGAAAATGGGCTACTATTTCAAAATTTTTCTGGCAATCAATTCTTTCATGATTTCATTCGTTCCTGCATAGATGCGCTGTACGCGTGCATCTGCCCAAGCTCGGGCCACCCCATATTCCCACATGTAACCATAACCTCCGTGAAGCTGCACACATTCATCGGCTACCTTGCATTGCAGTTCGGTCATGTTGAATTTGGCGGCAGAAGCCATGGCAGAATCAAGTTTGCCCTCGTTGTGCAAAAGGACCAGGTAGTCGCAGTAAATCCTCCCC
>CANHCD010000111.1 GCA_947458795.1 Cyclobacteriaceae bacterium
CCAGCGTGGCAAAGATCAACTCCCTCGCTTGGGAATAATTCCCAGAATAGTAGGCATCGTAGGCCAGTTCATACCCTTTAGCGGATTCCAAAGACCCTACATTTCCTGCTCCAGCCTCCGGATTGTTTACCGAGAAGGTGTAAGGGGATTCGGGAAATTCAATATTCAGAAGTTGGACATAGGTGTCCGTGCTACCCTTCAACTCTTTTTGCCCCAAAAAGAGCAGGTAGTAGGCTTCTGGTTTTTTTACGCTCTTGGGGTACGTTTCAATAAGCTTTGAGAGGTATTCCCCACTTCGTTTGGGTTCCTTTAATTGAAAAAATAGCACCTTACCCAATTCAAAGTACGATTCTTCCAATTCATTATTGGCCAGGTCCAGTTGCTCAGGGCTCTTAGGGATTGAAGCAAGCAAGGATTCTAAGGAGGGGAGGCCTGTGGAATCTTGACCAGCATCTGTTTCCGACACGGCTTCGTCAGATGAGAGCGGTGTAGCAGCTTCCGCATTGGTTTGGAAAAGGGCGGCTTTTCGTCTCCAATTATCTTCTAGGGGGCGATTGCCCCAAGTGCGCATGAAATCAATAGCTCCTTGTTGTAGGGCAGCACCATTCCCAAAATAGAAGGTAGATTCGTTTCCTGTATCTCCAAAGGCCAATAAATTGTCGAAAATTGAGGAGGACTTAGTTGGCTTATCCTCTTTTTTCAAATCCGCTAGGCGCTGTTTTTCGCTGGCAATAAACTCTTGGGCTCGTAGGGCTTGCTCCTCGGCAGGCATGGATGCCAGCTGGATCAAGCTGTCATTTTTTTCAATCCGTTCGAAATGGAAGACATAGGTGTCCAAACTCGTCTTTTTTTCCTTGAGCTGTAGGGCCACTGGGTCTTCGTCTTGGATGAATTTCAGTGCACTGTCTAGGTAGTATTTGGTGGATCGGTAGTCTTTAAATTGATCGAGCTGGATCTCTGCAAGCTTTTGGTAGATGTAACCCTTCACTCGGGGAATAGAACCGGGTTCCTTTGCCGCTTGATGCAACAGGTCAAGGGTTAAGGGAATGTCGTTTTATTTTTCTTCAAATAAGGCTCTTTCGAAGATTACGACATCTTTGAGGTCTTTGTTTTTTGGGTCCTTGTACAGGTCTTCGTAATAGTTACGAACCTTTTTGAGGTCTTTGGTGGCATTCAGTTCGGCCACTTGCTGCGCAAAAAGGGTGGCGAAGAAGGAACGTTCGTAGGCTGGGTTTCCTTCCAAGGATTTCTGGAAAAAATCAAATGCAAGCGCATCCAAACCTTCGCGCTGGTACCGTTGCGCCAGGATAAAGTAGAGTCTGGAGCGCTCTTTTTTATCTGAAGTATAGTTTAAAGCTCTGTCTAGGGCGCCGATTACCCCATTCGGATCTCCCCTTTTTTCATAATAATAGGCGAGGGTTTTGTACAAGTCGAAGGTATTGTCGCTGTTGATTTCGGTTTCTTTGGACAGGTAATCGATGGTAAAATTGGCCTCCTCTATTGCATTCTGGTCGATGTAGAGGTGGAGTAAGCTGATTAGCGCTTTGTGTCGCAGATCCTTGTCCTTGCTTTGGCTGTTGACATAGCGGAAGGTGTTTTTGGCATCATCGACACGTGCTTGGAGGTAGTCAATCTTTCCAATTAAGTAGTAGCTGTCGTCCACCCACTTGGATATCCGGTGCCAGTCGATGGCTTTGGAGGAGAGCTCCCTGGCAGAATCTAGGGCAACTTTGTTTTTTTGGATGGTAGCAGAATCAATGGGAATAAATACGGGGAGGATTTGCGTGTAGTCCTCCTTGTAATTTTCGATTACCTCAACTTCTGCAGCTTTGATTTTGGTATCTGCCAAAAAATAGGCGTTGTAGTGGGAGGTAAGGTTGTGGAAAGCACGGTTGGTAAAGGTGTCCCGTTGGGAAGAGCAGGCTCCCAAGAATACTATCACCAATCCAAAAGTATACCGTACTTGTTTGCGCATGTTGAGCTGCTACGAATCAAAGGACCAAATTAGGGCTTTTACCGCAATACAGAACGAAGGGGTAAAGGTATTATTCTGAAGTGCCGATGAATTCTTGCTGATGGATTCCATTAACTTTGAAAAATGACGTCAAATCAGTCCAATCCCAATTCGAAGAGACCACAGGGCCCCACTTGGGTCAACTACATGGGCTTGTCCTTCCAGCTCTTTGCGATCATTGGGGGAGGCACTGCACTTGGCTGGTGGATACAGCAGCAGTCGGGAATGAAATTTCCAGTTTGGTTGTTAGTATGTTCCTTCACTGCTGTCGCAATCGCATTTTATTCCTTGTGGAAGTCGATGCAACAAGACAAGTAGGCAATTCGTCAAAAACCACGTAATTTTGAGTCTTAAATTGGCAGGCAAGTATGAAATTCTCAGCTTCGATTCATTTTAGTTATGGGATCATTACGATGGTGGTAGCAGGGTTGATTCTCCTTTTTAACTTTTTTCTGCCTCAAATCATTCATGAAAGCATCTGGAGCATCTTTGGATTTGTGGCTGGACTGGCGTACCTCTTGAGTATCGTTACTCGATGGCTTTACCTGAAATCTCCAGAAAATTTGCTCTCTTTGAAATTACTCGGAATGATCATCAGAATCTTGAGTTCTTTGGGCTTTATTGGCATCCTTGTAGTGCTTGGTTTGGAGAATATTATTTTGTTTATCGCCAATTTCTTTATCATTTTTTTGTTCTACATGGTTTTTGATATCTACATCTTTATTTCTAACTTGCGCCCGATTTCGAAGTAGACTTCCAAAAAACGAGTTAATGAGGCGCAAATTTCTGGTACTAAGTCTTTTATTTTCAGTGGTTTTACTGAGTTTCTCTGCAGGTGCTTTTGCTGCGGGTGCAGAAACTGAAGAAGGCAAAGAAGACCCGACTGGGTTCATCATGCACCACATCAAGGATTCGCACGAGTGGCATTTTGTTACGATAGGCCATACCCACGTTACTTTGGCGCTACCCGTGATCACTTATTCCTCTGATAGAGGACTTGAATTTTACAATTCCAGCGATTTTCAAAATAAGGAGACACACAAATTTGGTAAGGAATATGCCCATAACGGCATCTTCATCGATGATCACGATCATTTGGGAAGAGTAGACGGGGGATCCATCCTTGATTTTTCGATTACCAAGAACGTAGTGATGCTACTTATAGTGATTGCTTTTGTGCTTTACATCACGCTTTCTGCTGCTAAACATTACAAGAAAAATGGTGCTGTGGCTCCTAAAGGTGCCGCCTCATTTGTAGAGCCGATCGTCATTTTTGTTCGCGATGAAATCGCACACAAATCTATAGGCCCTAAGTATAAGAAATTCGTTCCCTACCTCTTGACCTTGTTTTTCTTCATTTGGACAGGAAATATTTTGGGACTTCTCCCAGGTGCAGCTAACCTTACCGGGAACATTGCAGTGACCTTTACCCTAGCGATGATCACTTTTGTGATTGTCAATGTCAACGGAAACAAGGACTATTGGAAGCACGTATTTGCCACTCCAGGCGTACCTGTAATGCTTTTGCCGATCATGGTTCTTGTCGAATTTATCGGCCTATTCACCAAGCCTTTTGCATTGATGGTCCGATTATTTGTGGCGATCACAGCGGGTCACATCGTAATCCTTTCTTTTATCGCCTTGGTATTCATCTTTGAATCTTATTCGATTGGAGTGCTGTCTACAATCATGGTTACCTTTATCAATGTGATTGAATTACTCGTAGCCACGATTCAAGCCTATGTATTTACCCTATTCTCTGCGATGTACATTGGTAGTGCAGTAGCAGAACACGAGCACGACGATCACCATTAATTTGTAATTTCTTTCTTCAATTTATAAAACCAATGTTTATGTTAACTTCTATCTTATTGACTGCTGGATTTGCACTTATGGGTGCTGGTATCGGTGCTGGACTTGTTGCGATTGGCGCAGGTCTTGGTGTGGGTCGTATTGGTGGCCAGGCTATGGAGGCTATTGCTCGTCAGCCTGAGGCTGCTGGCAAGATCCAAACTGCCATGCTTATCATTGCAGCTTTGATTGAGGTGGTTGCCCTGTTTGCAGTAGTAATTTGTTTGCTTATTGCATTGAACGCAGGTGGCATCGCCTTCTTCTAAGACAAAATGAATTGGGATTGGCGCTAGGCCAATCCCTTTCTTTTGAACAAAAACGAAATTAATCCTTCCTACTATGGATCTAATCATACCTAGTGCCGGCCTGATTTTCTGGCAACTCATTGGCTTTTTAGCCCTTTTGTTTATTCTAATCAAATTTGCTTGGAAACCTATTTTGGCCTCTTTGGCTGAACGTGAGGCAAGCATTGATGGCGCATTGAAGTCTGCTGAGCAAGCTAGAAACGAGATGTCAAACTTGAAGGCAGAAAATGAAAAACTACTTCAGGAGGCTAGATTGGAGCGGGATGTTATTTTGAGCAAAGCGCATGAAGCTTCACTTAAAATGATTGAAGATGCCAAAAATGAGTCGTCCAAGCAGGGTGCTTTGTTGATAGAAGCTGCTAAGGCGGTGATTGAAACAGAGAAGAAAGCGGCGTTGACAGAAGTAAAAAATCAGGTTGCTTTATTGACCTTGGAAGTAACTGAAAAGTTGCTCCGCAAAAAATTAGGGGACGACAAAGCTCAGGTAGAGCTTGTTGACCAGTTTATTAAAGACCTTAAGCTTAACTAATTCGGCATGTCTAACCAGCGAGTTGCCTCCCGGTACGCCAAATCAATATTGGATTTGTCCATTGAAAAAGGACAGCTGGAAGGGGTTTTTGAAAATTTCAAGTCTTTAGCAGCGATGGGCAAAAGCACTCGTGAACTAGGCCTTGCACTTTCAAACCCAGTATTGGGCTCGGATAAAAAATTAAATGTACTAAAAGCACTTTTTGCCAAAGGAGCTAACCCCTTGACGCTTTCTTTTTTTCAAATTATTTCAAGAAAAAATAGAGAAAACATCCTTTTGGATGTGGCCAAAGAGTTTGTGGTACAGTACAACTTGTACCGTTCCATCCAAGTGGCAGAAGTAACCACTACGACTGCACTTACAGAAGGGCAGCGCAACCAGTTGGTGGCTTTGGTGAAGCAGATCAGCGGGTTGAAGGAAGTACAACTTGTAGAAAAGATTAACCCTTCACTGATTGGAGGATTTGTGCTCAAGGTCAACGACCGACAGCTCGATGAATCCATCAGCAGCAAACTCAATGCGCTACGCATTCAGTTTGCTCATAATCATTACGAAAAACAGTTTTAACGAAAATACTCAACCGTATCCAATCATGGCAGAAGTAAGACCTGATGAAGTTTCAGCAATTTTGAGAGAACAACTCTCTGGTGCCAGAACCGAAGCCGAACTAGAAGAAGTGGGAACAGTCCTCCAAGTAGGGGATGGTGTAGCCCGTATCTATGGACTTTCTAAGGCGCAGGCCGGTGAATTGTTGGAGTTTGAAAATGGCCTGAAGGCCATGGTGCTCAACCTCGAAGAGGATAATGTGGGTGCTGTACTTTTTGGAGACTCCAAAGGAGTAAAAGAAGGAGATACCGTCAAGCGAACTAAAAAGATTGCTTCTATCATGGCCGGTGAAGGCATGTTGGGCCGAGTGGTCAACACGCTAGGTAATCCTATCGATGGCAAGGGGCCAATCTCTGGCAACTTGTATGAAATGCCTTTGGAGCGTAAAGCACCAGGTGTTATCTACCGTCAGCCGGTAACTGAGCCGCTTCAGACTGGTATCAAATCCATTGATGCGATGATCCCAATTGGACGTGGACAGCGTGAATTGGTGATTGGTGACCGTCAAACAGGTAAAACTGCTGTTGTAATTGACGCCATCCTGAACCAACGTGAATTCTACGATAAAGGTGAGCCCGTATTCTGTATCTATGTAGCGATCGGACAAAAAGCTTCTACTGTAGCAGGTGTGGTGGCTGCCCTTGAAAAAGGTGGAGCGCTTCCCTACACAGTGGTAGTTGCAGCTCCTGCTTCTGAGCCAGCTCCGATGCAGTTCTTTGCTCCATTTACTGGTGCTGCGATTGGTGAATTCTTTAGAGATACCGGTCGCCCTGCCCTAGTGGTTTACGATGACCTTTCGAAGCAAGCGGTAGCTTACCGTGAAGTTTCCCTACTCTTGAGAAGACCTCCAGGACGTGAAGCTTATCCTGGTGACGTATTCTACTTGCACTCCAGACTATTGGAAAGAGCTGCAAAAATCAACCAGTCTGATGCCATTGCGCAGCAGATGAATGACCTTCCTGATTCCATCCGTCCATTGGTAAAAGGTGGTGGGTCTTTGACCGCATTGCCGATCATCGAAACTCAGGCAAGTGACGTGTCTGCTTATATCCCAACCAACGTAATTTCGATTACAGATGGTCAGATCTTCTTGGAAACCAACTTGTTTAACTCTGGTATTCGTCCAGCGATCAACGTAGGTATCTCGGTATCACGTGTAGGAGGTAATGCTCAAATCAAGTCCATGAAGAAAGTGGCAGGTACCTTGAAATTGGACCAAGCACAATTCCGTGAATTGGAAGCTTTCTCCAAGTTTGGTTCTGACCTCGATGCTTCGACCAAAAGAACGATTGAGCGTGGACGTCGCAACCAGGAGATTTTGAAGCAAGCACAGTATGCGCCTGTTTCGGTAGCAAATCAGGTTGCCATCATCTACGCATCTACCAAAGGTCTGATGGATTCGGTTCCTGTTGAAAAAGCAAGAGCTTTTGAAAAGGAGTTCTACCTCTTGTTGGAGTCCTCTTATCCTGAAGCAATTCAATTGATCCTAAAAGGTGATATCGATGGTGCTGGCAAAATTCTTGCTACTGCAGCTGCCGAACTAGCACCTAAATACGCGAAGTAAATTCTATTAATTCCCTGCCGGCTTGCTGGCAGGGCTTGTTATACGCACAAAGCAATCTCTGATGGCTAACC
>CANHCD010000112.1 GCA_947458795.1 Cyclobacteriaceae bacterium
CAAAAGTAGGAACTGCTATGGGTTGGGATTCTAGGACACCCAAGCGGGTTTTTAGCCCCATCACTTTTTCAAAAACAGCCTGTATCTCTGAATCTGAGGCATTCTGGGCAATTTTCTCGATGCCTTCTTACACGTGGTCCGAAAAGCATAGGATGTCATTGCCCGCATGGAAAGCCTGCCATTCGAGTTCCCCTGGCTCGGGATACAGATTGGCTACAGCCTTCATATTCAGTGCATCGGAGATGACCAAGCCTTTGAATCCCATCTCTCCCTTGAGCAAGTAGGTGATCAGTTCGCGGCTGATACTGGCAGGAATGTTTTTTCCCCCGGTCAGTGCAGGCACCGCCAAATGTCCTACCATGATCATTTCTACGCCCTGATCGATGCCCACTTGAAAGGGAAGTAATTCTTCCGCTTCCAGTTCTGCTTTGCTTTTATGCAAAATCGGCAAGCCCAGATGCGAGTCCGTTGCCGTGTCCCCATGTCCTGGAAAATGCTTCAAGCAAGCTCCGATTCCAGCCCTTTTCATACCCGAATAGGCAGCAAAGGCCAGTTGGGATACCTTATCCGACTGATTCCCAAAAGAGCGGTAGCCAATCACCGGGTTGTTGGGATTCGTATTGACGTCTGCGCAAGGGGCAAGGTTGAGGTTAATGCCGGAGCGCTTCATATCCAAACCCATGCGGTAGCCCACTTCCGTTACCCACTTTTCGGCATCGTTTTTCAAGGCCCCCAGGGTAATGGCAAAGGGGTATTGAGGTGTTTTTTCTACCCGCATCGCCAATCCATATTCCCCATCGATGCTGACCAAAAGTGGGATGGTGGAAATTTTTTGGTAACGATTGATCAGTGCAATGAGTTTCTCGTAGGTGCCCGTAGTTTCAAGTACCTCGGCCCGTTTCTCAAAGTTTGCCGCAGCAGAATGCCTGCTGTGAAAAAAAGTCAGCCCCCCGATTTCCTGTTCTCGAATCAGGGTCTCGATGGCTTGGTAATTCTCTTCCGTATCGTGAATAAACGCCGCAGGAGAAAACAGCTGCGCAATTTTTTGATTTTTATTCATGTTAGTGTCGTTGTAGGTTCTTCGAGATTCTTTATTCTTCTATCGACATTCGTCATTACTTAAATAATGAATGTCGAATGCTGAGTAGCGAATGTCGAAGTTTTAGATTTAAGACTTTATCCTACTGCTTCTTCCCAAACTCCCTCGGGTACTTCACCGTGTACGCCATCACAAATCCTGGAATCGTAGCAATCACCACCCAAACGAAAAATCCGGGATAGCCAAGCCACTGCTGCACGTAGCCGCTGAGCATGCCGGGAAGCATCATCCCCATGGCCATAAACCCGGTGGCGAGTGCATAATGGGCCGTTTTGAAAATTCCTTCTGCCAGAAACAGCAAAAACACCATGAAGGCCGCAAAGCCAAAACCATAGCCCAGCTGCTCAATCACGACCACCAAGGCCGCGAAGTAGACGTTGTCCGGTTGAAGCCATGCCAAAAACACGTAGCCAATATTTGGTGCGTTGATCGCGAAGGCCATGGGCATCATCCACTTGCCGAGTCCATCTCGGGAGATGAAGATGCCTCCCAAGATCCCGCCAACCAATAAGGCAATCACCCCTAGCGTACCATAAATAAATCCCACCTCGGTCGTGCTCAATCCCAAGCCTCCATCGGCACGTTCATCCAAAAAGAAGGGCGAGGCCATCTTCACAAGTTGGGATTCTCCCAAGCGGTAGAGCAAGACAAAGCCCAGGGATAGGCCTATATTTTTCTTGGTAAAAAAGGTGGAAAACACCTTTCCAAAACTGGGTTGATCTTCTTTGGCAACCCTTTCCTCCAGCACCTTTGGCGTAGCGAGGTAATTGATCCCTGTCAGCACAAGCATCAAGCCGCCTACTCCCAGCATGGTCCAAGACCAGGCCTGTGTAGGGTCAGCAAACTTCTCTTCTAAAAAGCCGGCAACAATCACGATCAAACCCTGACCTGTAATCATCCCCACCCGGTAAAAGGTGCTGCGCATGCCCACAAAAAAACTTTGTTGTTCGGGTTTTAAGGCAATTAAATACAGCCCATCCGAGGCGATGTCATTGGTGGCGGAGGCAAAGGCTCCCATCCAAAAAAAGGCAAGCGTGAGCGTGAAAAAATGGGAACTACCCGTTGTCAATCCCACTCCCAAAAACACCAGAGACAGGATAAACTGCATGCTCAAAAACCATTGCTTTTTGTGACCAAAGAGTTCTAGAATTGGGCTCCAAATGGGTTTGATCACCCAAGGCAAGTAGAGAAAGGAAGTATACAGCCCAATATCCGCATTGGAGATGCCCAAGTTTTTGTACATCACCACCGACACTGTAATGATCAGCACATAGGGTACCGATTCGGTGAGGTAGAGCGTGGGAACCCACAGCCAAGGGTTTTTGGAGGAGCTTTGGGTCATGATTTGCGAAGTAAGTGTTGGTAGATGCTGATTTCCGAGCCTTCGATGACTTTTGCCCCAACCGCCTTTTCATAGAATTCTGCTGGTCCTACGCCACCAATAATGGCATAAGCATAGCCCATTTCACGCATGGATTCTAGGGATTTGAGGAGCAAGAGTTTGCCGATGCCTTTGCCTCGTTCAGACTCCAAGGTGCCTGTGGGGCCAAAAAAATTCCGAGCCGTACTTTCGTAGCAGGCAAAACCCAAAATGGAATTACCCCGCTGCGCAATCCAACAGGATACAGGTTGCCGCGAAAACGCTACCTCCACCTCCGAATGCCAATAGGCCCCAAAGGCCTGCATGACCCAGTCGCACACCAAGTGCTTTTCTGGCGCTATCGCTCTGCGCACCACTATTTTTTCTTTTTCCAGTAGCTTTTGCTCTAGTTCCGTTTGGGATGGAAGTCCTAGCAGCCGAACGAGCATGTCTTTCATGGACGGGTAGTTTTGTTGAGTTGCAACACTTGGCTTTGGATCACTCTGCCAAAGCTATCCACCCAACGGATGGCCAGGTAGTTGCTATTCAGCTGAGGGATGTCTAGGCTGGACTTTTGGGTACTTCCTACCCAAACCTTGTGGAGGGGGGCCTGATGAATGCTATTCAGGTCATTTCCGCCTTGAACGAGGGCATAGCGAACGCCAGGGTCCAACTGCTTTTCCAGTTGGAGCTGGATTTTTGAAGCCAAATTTTGGAGATCCAAGACCTGTGGGGCGCTGATCCGCACCGGAGTTTTGGGTTCAAAAGCGGGGGGCAATACCGGACGATCATACACCTCTTTTTTGAGGAGCTGCGCGATGTCCTGGTTTTTGGTATAGATAGACCGTGCTGAGAAAAATGCATTGCCTTGGATCTGGGGGAGCGTTCTTCCGTAGTGAACCTGAGTGATCAGTTCCTTGGGTTCCTTCCAGGCTACATCAGAGTCTTCTCGAATTTTATAAGGGCCATTGCCGAGATAAACAGGAACTCCATAGCTGTTATTGGACCACCAGTCAGCCAAGATCCTATGGGAAGCCAATCGGTGCTCCATGCTCCAGTAGAGTTGAGGGATCAAGTAATCAATCCAACCATTTTTCATCCATTTGAGCACATCTGCAAAAAGGTCGTCGTAGTTGGTTTGTCCCGCTTGAGTGGGTGAGCCTTTCGGGTCTTTACTCTTATTTCTCCACACTCCAAAAGGGGAGATGCCAAACTGAACCCATGGCTTTTTGCTTTTGATGGTTTGGCTGAGGGCTAGGATGAGCTCATCCACATTTTGCCTTCTCCAATCGTCTTTGGATTGGCCTGGCTTTTTGTAAGCAGCATAAGAAGCTTGGTCGGGAAACTCCAAGTTAGGCTCTCTGTAGGGGTAAAAATAGTCATCGAAATGGATGGCGTCAATGTCGTAGTTTTCCACCACTTCGTCGATGATTTGAAGCAAATGGGTTTTCACCTCAGGTAGCCCTGGATCGTAGTACCACTTGCTGCCGTATTTGAGCATCCATTTGCGGTGCTTGTGAAAATCATGATTGGGATTCAGCCCTGCAGTATTCAGATCCATGGTAGCTCGATAGGGATTGAGCCAAGCATGGAATTCCAGGCCACGCTGGTGCGCAGCATCAATCATCCAATTCAGTGGATTTTCCTGGGTTTTAGGTGCTGTTCCCTGTTGGCCAGTTAGGTACTTGGACCATGGGGCCAATTTGGTCGGGTACAAGGCATCACCGGCAGTACGGATTTGGACGATTACGGCATTGAAATGCAGCCCTTTGTAGTAATCTAAAAGCGCGAGGTAATCCTTTTTTTGCTTTTCCCAAGAATCTGTCCCAGCAACGGGCCAGTCAATATTTGCTACCGTGGCAATCCAAACTCCGCGAAACTCCCGAGGAATTTCAGGAAGGGAATGGGACACATTTACAAAGGAGCTTGAAAGCGCTTCTTCAGAACCAAATTGGGTTTTAGCCACAGGGCTGGAGGCTGTTGCACTGCTTTTTGAGGCAAGCGGATCCAGCTGTTGGGCGGGACTTACCCCCCAGAGAAAAAGATAAAGTAGAAAAAGAGAGGTAAACTTTAGGTCCAGTTTCATCGCAGCATCAAAGCGTTGGCAAGGGTTTTAGGTTCAAATCAGTCAAATTTTTCCGCAATCGAATCATAAATGAATCTCCTGGATCTGACTTTACGGTTCGGTAGTTGGGATCCGTCTCTTTCCAAAGATCTGTTTTTTGGAAGCGCTGGTACTCATGATGTCCAATGACGTAGTCAATCGGATACTTCCGTTTGAGGTAGCGGATGAGTTTTTCGTTAGACTCTAACTGGGCTTTGGTGAGGGGCATGTCGTCGCTGCCAATATTTTCAATCCCAATGGCGAGGTAGTTGAGGCCGATCACATGTCGCGCAAAGGTGGTTTCAGGCAATAATCGAAAAATGGTGCCGTCGCGGTCGATCAAAAATTGACTGGAAACATTCAAGTTACTTGCTCCGGTAAGGTCGGCTCTACCGCCCAAGGTGATTGGGTTGAAGACGTCAAAGGTTACTTCTATCGTTGGAATGGCCGTCCAGTGAACTACCACCATTTGGGGCTTGATGGTAGCGGTAGTTTGCACTAATCCATGCCGCTCCTTGAGGTAGTTGAGCGAGAGCTGCTCCCGTTCGGCATTCCAGGTGATGGGCTTGTCAAAAATGCGTAAAGTAGCCTTTTGGCTGCATGCAGTGAAGCTAATGCAGGTCAAAAGCCATCCAAGGATAAGCTTAAATCTGTTCATGGGTAAGGGATAAAAAAGACCTAAGGACTAAGTTAGGCAGAAAAATGGAGGAATTCACCTTGGCAAAGAGAGAAACAGAAAAACTGTTTTCTCCAACCAATTTTTCGAAAGGGTCGGTGTCTTTTTGGAAGAAAATTAAAAGTTTACCCCAAACTTTTTCCCCAACTCACTCAAATCTTGGACCACAGGGTCGAGTAATGGAATTCCTTCAAGTTTCCGAATGATTTCCAGTTCCCGCTCTGGATCTCCAGGGATCAATACCTTTTCGTGTCCAGGCGTAGGTTCGGCAGACCGAAATCTACGGATCCACTGATCCATATGCCCTTTAAATTCTTCCGCAGGACGGAAGGCATCCACCCGCATGGCACCAAAAAAGTGTCCAATACCTTCGCCAACCAGGTTGGGGAGGGGATCTAGAAAAGCAACGAAGGGAGGTGCCCAAGGGCCATAGTTAGCGCCGGAAAGTACAGCAGAGAGAATGTCCACGACTGCACCTAGGCCATAGCCTTTGTGGGAACCGTGTTCTCTATCTCCGCCCAAAGGGAGTAGGGCACCGCCGTCTTTTACCCCATTGGCTGAAGTGGTGGGGGTGCCAGCTTTGTCTTGTACCCATCCACTGGGGGTATCCTGGCCTTTACGTTGAAGCATTTCTAGCTTGCCGTTGGCAGCGGTGGTGGTGGCCATGTCCAGCACAAAAGCAGGCTCTTCTTTGGCCGGTATAGCCACCGAAATCGGGTTGGTACCTAGAAGGCGCTCCTTCGAAAAAGTAGGGGCTACAAGTGGGCTAGCATTGGTCATCGAGATGCCAATCATGTCTTCCTCTAAGGCCAACATGGCATGGTAACCCGCGATTCCATAGTGGTTGGAATTTTTAACAGACACCCATCCTGTGCCTACATTTTTGGCTTTTTCCATGGCCACCTTCATCGCAAAAGGAGCCACCACTAGACCTAGTCCTGCATCGCCATCTACTACTGCGGTGGAGGGAGTTTCGTAGGTCACGCTCACTTTTGGGGTAGGGTTGATTCTGCCCTTTTCCCAGAGGCGAACATAGCCACTCAGCCGCGCCACCCCATGACTATCTACTCCACGAAGGTCTGCCGAAAGCAAGACCTTAGCGCCGAGTTGGGCATCTTCGTCTGGACAGCCAATTTTTTTAAGCATGTCGTAGGTGAATCGGTACAAGTGATCGTAGGAAAAGTGCTGCATGGCTGCTGGGAAAATTGATACTGAGTTTCACAAAGATAGAAAGCAGTAGGCAGTGATCGTTCGCTTTGACCTTTAAAAATCAACTTGAACTCAACTAGTGAACAGGGAAGGAATGATTAACTGTGGAGGGCAATCTCTCCAGAAAGCATTCTAGAAACTGCCCCTTCTTTCAAAGAGTAATGGGAGCAGCGCATGCTTGTCGCAGAGATATGTTGCAAGATAAAGTCAATTAGGCAGCTGGCTACTACAATCATGTCTACCCGCATGGCAATCATGCCTGGGATGAGTAATCGTTCTGCTCTATTTTTGGTAACCAGCAACTGAAAAAGTTGGTAAAAATCGCTGACTGGCAATTCAAATACGTGCTGCCCGGTGAGTTTACATTGCAGCATGGTCGCGTAATACATGTCGATCAGCGTATCAAATGTACCTGAGGCACCTACAAA
>CANHCD010000113.1 GCA_947458795.1 Cyclobacteriaceae bacterium
CTCTATGCCCCGGCTTTCCCAATTACCCCCCAAGAAATCAGTTCCGCCTACATCCTTTCGCTAGCCCAAATGGCGGGAGCAGATCGGGCTGTTCAAGCTATTTTTAACGGTACCGTTCCAAAAATCGCCGAAGACTCCCTACCCAAAGGTTCCAATGCCATCGCCATCCACCCTTCACGCACCGATACTGGCGAGGCATTTTTGGCCATCAACTCCCACCAACCCCTAGAAGGGCCCGTGGCCTGGTACGAAGCACACATCCAGTCGGAAGAAGGCTGGAACATGCTTGGAGGCCTCTTCCCGGGCGGCGCCATGATCTTCCACGGAGTCAACGAGCACCTGGGCTGGGCGCATACAGTCAACTCCCCCGACTTGCTAGACCTGTACCAACTCGATGTAGATCCCAAGGACCCTTCACGCTATCAGGTAGATGGAAAGTGGCTGACGCTGGAAGAAAAAACAGTTTGGCTGAAGGTGAAACTCTGGGACTGGATCACCATTCCTGTTCCACAAACCGTCTGGAAATCCATCTACGGACCTACTTTAGTTACTGAAAAGGGGACATTCGCAATTCGAATGGGCGCTTTGGATCGGATTGGAGCACCAGAACAGTGGTGGAGAATGAACAAAGCCAAAAATTTCACCGAATGGAAAGCTGCTATGGAGAGCCTTCAGCTGCCCAACTTCAATACGGTCTATGCTGACCGATACGATACGATTTACTACGTGAGCAATGCGCTATTGCCCAAACGTAGCCCTGGAATAGACCATAGCGAAACAGTACCAGGAAATCGTTCGGCGGTGGTATGGAATAAGTATCACTCCTTTGAGGAGCTCCCGCAGCAGCTCAATCCAGAAAATGGCTACCTCTACAACACCAACCATTCTCCTTACAAAGCTGGAGACCTTGCGGATACGGTAGCAGCAGCTGCTCACCCTCAGGAAATGGGCTTTGACCTTCGGGACAACAATCGATCCGTGCGCTTCCGAGAACTGATGCCCGCAACAGGAAAAATATCCTGGCAGCAATTCAATCAGATCAAATTCGACCAAACGCTACCCAAGGACTTGGCATTCCGTACCAATTTAAAAGCCCTATTCACCCTAAATTCGGATACCTATCCGGACCTCAAGGCACAAATTAATGCGCTTGCTACTTGGAATAAGGAAGCCGATGTCAAAAGTGAAGGGGCGGCGTTATTTGCATTTGTATATTACTATTGGTGGGATGATTTTACCAAAACAGGCAGGTCTATTGATACCGTGATTACCGAGGAAGAAGCTGTTAGGAGTCTTCAAGCTGCCAAGACACACTTTCAAACTCATTTTGGAAAGGAGCTGGTACAGCTGGGTGAGTACCAAAAGCTCGTTCGCGGGGATAAAGTAGTTCCACTTTGGGGCATCGACGACGTCCTCACCACGATCCGCTCTACGGCTTGGGAAAAAGGCATGCGAAAAGCCGCCCAAGGGGAATCCTACATCTTGATGGCCCGATTTGGAAAGGGCTTACCTGTATTGGAAAGCATCAATGTCTATGGGGCAAGCAACCGCCCCGATTCTCCGCACTATGCCGACCAGATGGAGCGTTTTGTAGCGCGGAAACTGAAGCCCATGACTTTGGATAAGAAAATCGTGCTTCAGAATGCCAAGCGTGTTTATCAGCCTGGCAACTAGACTGTTCGTTACTTGGAACTTGCTTGACCATTCTTCCAAAACCGATTTGGATAAAAAGCTGGTTTTTGTATATTCAAGTTCTACAATCAAACTGGCACACAAATGAACGAATTGAATCGAAGAGACTTTTTGAAGGGCTCTAGCGCACTCATGACCCTAGCAAGCTTTGGCCTATTGGGTATGGATTTCAGATCCAAATCAGGCCCACTAAAAATCGCCTTGATTGGCGCAGGTTGGTATGGGAAATCAGACCTATTTCGATTGATTCAGGTAGCCGATGTGGAGGTGGTAGCCCTGTGCGATGTAGATAAAAAAATGTTGACCGAAGCGGGGGAACTAGTTTCCAAGCGTCAAAAATCGAAAAAAGTACCGCAGCTTTTTGAAGATTACCGGGAACTACTTAAAGCCCATGCCTGTGACCTCATATTGATTGGTTCACCGGACCATTGGCATGCCTTGCAAGCCATTGATGCGATGAAGTCAGGTGCACACGTGTACCTACAAAAGCCGATTTCCGTGGACGTCATCGAAGGAGAAGCCATCGTAGCCGCAGCTCGAAAGTACAAGCGCGTTTGCCAGATTGGCACCCAGCGAAAAAGCACCCCGCATTTGATTGCAGCAAAAAAACAAATTATTGACAGTGGGCTACTGGGTAAAATCAGTCATGCTGAAGTATGCTGCTACTTCCACATGCGTGCCAATGGCAACCCGGCTGTGGAGCGCGTTCCTGACTTTTTGAATTACGAGATGTGGACTGGACCTGCCCCATTGCGCCCTTATGATGGACTGCCCCACACCCGCTGGTGGAGAACCTTTATGGAATATGGCAATGGCATTCCTGGCGACATGTGCGTACACATGCTGGATACGGTGCGCTGGATGCTCAAGCTAGGCTGGCCTACGCAAGTCACTGCCACAGGTGGAATTTATGTGCAAAAAGAGGGCAAATCCAATATTGCAGATACCCAAACTGCCATCTTTGAATTTCCCGAGCTGAATGTGGTTTGGCAGCACCGTACCTGGGGAAATGCGCCCGACCCAGCTTATCCATGGGCTTTCAAGATTTATGGTGAAAAAGGGATGCTTGCAGGGAGCACCATGCAAGCAGATTATTTTCCTTACGATGCAAAAGCTGAGAAAATACACTTCGACTGTGTCTTTGAAAGGGAGCAGTATCCAGAAGACCTCAGCGAAGATCGCATTGAATTGAATGCAGCACCTGCCACTCGCCTCCACATGAAAGACTGGCTGGAGGCCATTGACAAAGACAGTTTACCGGTCGCCGATGTAGAAGAAGGGCATATTTCCACCGCCGCCTGCATCTTGGCCAATATCTCCATGGAACTTGGTGGGCGACCGCTGAAGTATGATTCAAAAACAAGAACGGTCGTAAACGATGCAGAGGCTACTGCTAAACTAAGACGGCCGTATCGAGGACCATGGAAACACCCAGAGCCGGAGAACGTGTAAACTCGCCCTAAAAAATCAAGTTAAAGGAATCCTTAGTAAAAGGCACTATAATTCCCCTGTAAAAAGGCCTGAGCCTCAGGTTGGGATGCGGCTTTCCTTCGAAATACTTAATTAACTTGTCGAGCTGGTCTAGGTCTATGGCTTCAATTCTTACATTGCCTACCCCATCTCTGAGCATCCCCAATTCGCTTGCTGCAGCTAGTGAAAGATCGATTTGCCGTTTTGAACTCATGGGCAATCGATCTGTCACACGGACGATAACGGAGGTATTTCTTTTCAGATTTATCACCTTCACTACTGTGCCAAATGGTAAAATTTTATGTGCAGCAGTTAGGCTGTCCTTGTGGTAAATCTCCCCACTTGCTGTCTTGCGGCCGTGAAATTTTCCTCCATAGTAACTGGCTATTCCTTTTTGGATAAACAGGGAATCTGATTGCGCTTTTGCTTGAAAACAAAACCCAACGAAAAAAAATACAAGTAAGTGCCTGAAAATCATGATGGAAATTTTCGATTCAACAGTTTTAATCAAGAAAGATGCCAATTTCTGTCAATGCAGTTTTTGACAGTTGGTGCAATTCAACTGGTTCTCCTATCTTCGATATAAATTGCGATTAAGGTAAACATTGAATCAGACTTTTTTTAATTCTTCCAATTGATCACCCGAAGTCCTCATCAAGGCGCACCCTGTAATTCATGCTAAAAATTCTACATACTGCGGACTGGCACCTAGGCAAACGACTCCAAGAGTACTCCCGCATTGCCGAACAGAAATTGGTTTTGGAGGAAATCTGCCAAATTGCAGATCAGGAGGAGGTAGACCTAGTGCTTTTAGCTGGTGATATTTTTGATACCTTCAATCCCAGCCATGAGGCGGTAGAACTCCTGTACAAAACGCTTCGCAGGCTTTCCAAAAATGGAACGCGGCCAGTAGTTGCTATTTCAGGCAATCACGATAGCAGCCAGTTTGTGGAAGCACCAGATCCATTGGCACGAGAATTAGGCATTCTTTTTTACAGCCGATACGACAGCATCATCCCCTGTGGTACCTTAGATGGTGGAATGGAAATCAGCCAATCGGATTCAGGGTTCGTGGAGCTCCGGCTGCCCAAATTTGATTTTCCAATTCGCCTTCTCCTCGCTCCATACGCAAATGAAGTAAGTCTCCGGACCTACCTGGGTGAAGAGAATCGGGAAGAGGCTTTCCGGGAATTACTTGCTCAGAATTGGCAGAAGCTTGCGGATCGTTATTGTGATGAAAAAGGTGTCAATCTATTTATGGGGCACTTCTTTTTTGTGGATGAAGGAAGTACGAGCCCCCCAGATGCAGAGCCTGAATCAGAGCGACCCATTCTGCATGTTGGAGGTACGCAATCTTTATTTACGCAGCAGCTACCCAATTCCATTCAGTATGCTGCCTTGGGGCACCTGCATCGCTACCAGACGGTAAGCAAGTTCCCTGGCCCCGTAGTCTACTCCAGTTCCCCTCTGGCCTACTCCTTCTCTGAAGCAGATCAAGAAAAAAATGTAGTGCTGATACAGGCCAAACCAAATGAGCCCGTGCAGTACCGGCCCATTCCGCTAAAACAAGGAAGACCCTTGTACAAAGTAAGCTTTGACAACCTTCCAGATACCTTGACTTGGCTCGAATCTCATCCCTCTTGCTTCGTTGAAATCACCTTTCTCACGGATGAGTCAATCGACGCCAACACGCGAAAAGCCATTTTGAAAGCACACGATGGAATCGTCAACTTGATTCCTCAACTACGACATACACTTGGACAGGCCCAGGATGAACTACGGGCTGAAGACCTAAGTAGGGATATGGAAAGCTTATTTCGGCTTTTTTACGCCAGCGAAAAAGGGCAAGAACCCAATGCGCAACTGGTGGATTTATTTAAAGAAGTTCTTAGTAAAAGCAGCGCCTCATGATTCCTATTCGACTGGAAATAGAAGGATTGTATTCCTACAGAGAACGGCAGGTAATCGAATTTGAAACCCTGACTGCCGCAGGCCTCTTTGGAATTTTTGGAGCGGTTGGAAGCGGTAAGTCTGCCATTTTGGAGGGAATCCTGATTGCACTTTACGGAAATCCGGAGCGGGTATCCAACTCTGGTGAGCGCTCTAGCATGATTAATTTGCAGCACCACCAGGTAGATCTTAAGTTTATTTTTAAGTCTGGACAGAATAATGGGAGCACCTACCTTGCTCGCTACAGCGTCAAAAGAAACAAAAAAGACCCTGAAAAAATAGAAACCGCAAGCCACGGTTTTTATGAACAAGTGGGGCAAGAATGGCAGGCCACCTCAAGTAAAGCAGAAGAGCTTATCGGCATGAGCCGAGAAAACTTCAAACAAACCATCATCATCCCCCAAGGAAAGTTTAGGGATTTTATAGACCAAAAGCCTACGGAGCGTGCACAGATGATGCAAGATTTGTTCGGCTTAGATCGCTTCGACCTTTCCCCCCAAACAGGAAGCTTGTTGAAACAAGCTCGTGAGGAAAAAATACGGATAGAAGCCCTCATCAACAGCATGGATGGGATTTCTTCTGAAATTTTGCTTGCCAAGCAAGAAGAGTATACTGAGTTAAGCCAAGAAATGCTGCAGGCAGCTCAGGTCTTACAAGCAATGAATGAGGAAGTTCGCATGATGGAAGGGACTCGTAAATCCTTCCTCGAGCATCAATCCTTAGTGCTAGTTCAAGCGAGTCTAGCCGCCAAGCTACCTGAAATGGATGCGAAGCGGCAGCTCTATCGGGATTTTCAAAGTGCCAAAATCTACCTCAGACCCATTTGGGATCGGATCCTGGATCTAGAAAAGGATCTGGAAAAATACCAGGTTAGCCTCATCGAATGCAATCGCTTCAAAGATTCTTTTACCGAGGAAATCAAAACCCTTTTGGCTGACGAAGTTAAATTTAAAGAAATCAATTCGCTGAGACCCCAGCGTGAGGGAAAGATTCGAGACCTCAAAAAAGTGCTTGAAATCCAAGAATTAACTCGAAAGCAAGTCCAAATTCAGGACAAGCTGAATGCCTTGCTCCCGGCAATTGAACTTCAAAACAAGGAAATACAATCCCTGGAAAAAGAGATTGATTCGCTGGAGGGAACACGAATTGGACTCCCAAATTTAGACCCTTCGGTGCTAGCCGATTTAAAAACTGGGAGCAATCAGCTTCTGGAATTGATGAAACGAAAATTGGAGTTGGAGCAAGCCCTTCAAGAAGGAGCGACACTAATTACTTCGAGCAAAAATCGATTGACCGAGTTCACAAGTCTAGTGCCTGAAAAAGCAAATCAAAGCTTGGAAGAATGGTTGGCACTTCAAAAAACGGCAGTAAGTCAACTAGAGATGGCCCGTGAAAAACTACTCAGAACTCAAGGCTTGGCATCGCATACCCATCTTTTGGAAAATGGGATGCCTTGTCCGCTCTGTGGTGCGAGTGAACACCCAAATCCCTTGCAGGCAACTGCCTCCGCAGCAGCACTCGAACAAACAGAGCTTGATTTGAAGCAAGGCAACTTTGAATTGGAAAATATTCGAGCGTTGATCCAAAAGAAAAGTATTGAAGAAATTCAGTACAGCAACCTTCAAAAAAACCAGAACCTTACGGAGCAGGGAAAACTGGGACTTGAAAATCAAGAATTAGCCCTTTGGGAAAAACTAAAAGCCGTCGGTATCGCAAATACGGAGGAGCTGTCCAAGAAAATTTCTGAGTTGACTGA
>CANHCD010000114.1 GCA_947458795.1 Cyclobacteriaceae bacterium
CCTAAGGCTTGGTTGTCCTTGATAAACAAATCCGTCGCGTCAACGACTGTTCCGGTAGAATCAGTTCTTCTGGATTTGATCGGAAATTTCTGAAGGATAGGCTCCAAGTTAGAAGCCTCTACCGCCTTGGAAATGGGTAAGGAATCAGCAGCATAATTGTTCAAGGAAACTACCTTTAACAAAATGTCGTCCTGGTTTTTTTCCCAACGCACCATCATGTTGGTGGTGTTTTCTCCACCATAGCCAATGCCTTCTGCAGTTTTTGCAATACGCACGACCATTAGCATGTCTCTGCCGAGTAGAGAATCAGGAATTTCGTAGAAGTATTTGTCTTCTACTTGGTGTACCTTAAATAGTCCTGCCTTGGTTTTGGCCTTGGCAGTAATGACTTCTTTATAAGGTTTGGGTCCATTGGCAGGAGCACCTGGAGCGCCTGGACCAGCAGGTCTAGCCGGTGCTGGTGCAGCAGGAGCAGGAGTTTCTGCATCTTTTTTCTTTTTTCGCTGGGCAAAGGAGTCCTCCGCTTGAAGCATAGCGCCCATTAGGCCTAGCACAAATGCGGTTCTCCTCAGCAACTTGGGGAAGGGTGTATTCATAGCTTGATTATAATTTTTCGAAAATATACTAACTTCCAAAGGATGATGTTAAGTCTTGAAAAAAACTTATTTTTTGATAGGCGGTTTCATGATAAAATTAGAGGCCTTGAAAACTAGTAAACAGGACGTTGTAATCGTTGGAGGAGGGCTTGGAGGCTTGGTTGCCGCGTTACTTCTAGTAGAGCAGGGACACCCAGTTACCCTTATTGAAAAAAAAGTGTACCCCTTTCATCGGGTCTGCGGTGAATATGTTTCCAACGAGGTCCTCGGATTTTTGAAGCGCCACCAGCTTTTTCCTGATTTTTTGGACTTGCCACTCATGGATACATTTGAGTTTTCAGATACCCAAGGAAAGGCGGCACGACTTCCGTTAGATTTGGGAGGCTTTGGCATCAGCAGGTACTTGCTAGACGACTGGCTCTACCGCCTAGCCTGTGAGCGAGGAGTAGAGGTAATCACGGGCATGCAAGTGACAGATCTTCATTTTGATTCCCTTGAAGATCGCTTTCGGGTAGCCCTTTCCGATTTTACTTACCGGGAAGCCTATTTTGTACTGGGGGCCTTTGGCAAGCGAAGCAAGCTAGATCAGGTGTTGGAGCGTCCTTTTTTCTCCAAGCGTAGTCCCTACATCGGGGTCAAATACCACATCAAAACTCAGGGATCAAGGAATACGGTGGCGCTACATAATTTTGATGGAGGCTATTGCGGCATCAATGCGATTGAAGGGGACACCTTCAACTTGTGCTACCTTGGTAGCCGTGAACAGCTTCGTGAACATGGCTCCATCCCAGAGATGGAAAAAAACGTGCTTTGGAAAAACCCCATCCTCCATCGGATTTTTCAAGAGAGTGACTTTTTGTGGGAAAAGCCCGAGGTGATTACGGAAATAAATTTTGAGCGAAAGCTACCTGTTGAAAATCACCTGCTCCTATTGGGAGACGCCGCTGGCCTGATCACTCCACTCTGTGGCAATGGAATGGCCATGGCAATCCACTCGGCCAAACTTGCTGCTGAGGCACTGCAAAGGGGAACAACACGCCAAGAAGTGGAGGAGTATTATGCCTCTAGCTGGAATAAACAGTTTTACCAGCGACTGGGGGCAGGCAGAGCCATTCAGCGGCTTTTTGGTTCAGGCCGTGGATCTGTTATCGCTAGAAACCTGATTGAACATGTTCCTTTTGTAGCCCGTACCCTACTCAAAAATACGCACGGTCAGCCTTTCTAATCCTCAATTAAACACCTGCAAAATCTGGGTGTTTTCCAGAAAATAGTAAATGAAAAAGGCATTCAGGGAGATTGCTGAGAGGAAATTCATGCCCATGGCCCAGCTATAGGTCGCGTATTTTGTAGGTTCACGAAGGATCAGCACCATCCAAATCAGAAAGAAGAGTGCAATGGGTGCCATAGCGGCCAAGTAGTATCCGACGATAGGTGTTTGGCCTTTGTCCACAAAATACCAGACAAAAGCGGAGGCAGTCAGCGCAAAAAATAGCGCAGAAAAAGCAAAGGTGCCCTTGATCCCAAGAAGTAGGCTTAGCGTGCGGTCCCCTCTACGGGCATCCTCTCCATGCTGGTATACCTGGGTTAGGGAATAATTGCCCCAAAGCATCAGGCTGGTCAGGAATCCTGGAAGGAGGACATGCGGCTTAAATAGAACCTCCCAACCCAGGTTGCTCAGCCCGGCGTAGGCCATGGCAAAGGTGAAATAGCCTTGGAAGAGGCCAGCAATCACCCAGCTGATCCAGGCGTATTTTTTCAGGCGGATGGAAGGATGACTGTAGGCCATGCTGACCAATCCATAGAGGCCAAGCATGCTGGCAAACTCCCAGTTGATATATGCCCCCAGTGCCAAAGCAATTCCAAAAAAGATCAGAGACCAGACGAGTAGGTCTTTGGTTACCTTGGGTGGACGCTTTAGGCCTCCGATACTTTCCTCGTCCTTGTCATAGAAGCTGTTGTAGCCATTGCTGCTGGGATAGAGAAACAGGTGCAAACTCAAAAAAACTAGCAGCATGCGTTCCCCATTGTGGTTGGGCGTCAAGGCCAAGGCAAATAAGAATACCGGCAACAGAAAAAATGAAAAGGGGATGCGGAGGTGCAGTAGTGTGGAGCGAGTGATCATGGGATGTGGTTCTGGTGAGCCAAGGTACAGCTATTTCGAAAAAGGTCCTTCGACCATCTAAATTAGAACTATTTTGGTAACTTGGATCTATGAATTCCAGTATCGTCAGTATCGGCCTTTCCAACCCAGGAGCGCCCATACCACAAGCGGAAATCGCTCGCTTCATGCAGTTGGCTCACCAGCTGGATGGGCAAGAGCGGAGAAAGCTTGATTTTTTGTATCGAAAGTCCGGGATTGATTTCCGCCACAGTGTTTTGGATGATTTTCAAAAAGAGGAGGTCGATGACTTCAGTTTTTTTCCGAAGAATAAAGAATTGAACCCTTTTCCAAGCACCTCGGCGCGGATGAATGTATTTGAAGCAGAGGCAGCGGGACTGGCAGAGCAGGCAGTTCGAAATGCGCTAGAGCAAGCTGAGCTAGAGGCATCCTCCCTTACCCACCTGATTTTGGTTTCTTGTACCGGCATGGTGGCCCCAGGGCTTGAATTGGACCTGATGCGTCGACTGGGCATTCCAAGCTCGGTGGAGCGGTACTGCATTCATTTTATGGGTTGCTACGCAGCATTTACGGGTTTGAGGCTAGCCGATCAACTGGTAAAAGCCAACCCGCAAGCCCGAGTGTTGGTCGTATCCGTAGAACTCTGCACGCTGCATTTTCAAAAAGAATATACCGAGGACAATCTCCTGGCCAATTCCCTCTTTGGGGATGGGGCGGCGGCGGCGCTCGTGATGCAATCCGAAAAAGGCCTGCTGATCAAGAATTACCTCAGTGAGGTCCTTTGGGAAGGGGAAAAGGACATGGCCTGGAAAATTGGAGACTTTGGATTTGAGATGCGATTGAGTCAATACATCCCCTCACTGCTCAACCAAGGCATTCGGCGACTGCGTGACCTTTTTGAAGCCAAGTTTAACTTTTCTCAGGTGCAGCATGTGGCGATACATCCTGGGGGGAAGCAGATTTTGATTCAAGTGCAGGAGGCTTTTGGGCTTTCACCAGAAGTGAATCGACATGCTTTGGAGGTGCTGCGCACCTGTGGCAACATGTCCTCAGCCAGCATCTTATTTGTCCTGGAGCGGATGCTGAAGGATCCCAGCATTCAGGGGGATATTCTTGCCTTGGGCTTTGGCCCTGGCCTGACTTTGGAAACCACCCACTACGAAAAGCGATGAGTAGATTTGCACAGCGCTCCCGCGAAAAGGAAATCATGGATGACCTGGACTGCTCAGGTCCCGTCTTGGAGCAAACCCTCCGGGAGTTGAAGACCATCAACCGCTGGTTGGGAGGAAATAAAGTAACCACGCAGGGATTGAGCGAGGTGGTACAACGCTTTCCCCAAGAACAATACAGTGTGGTAGACCTAGGTTGTGGAGGGGGAGATATGCTCGCCGTGATGCAGGACTGGGCCCAGCAAGAGCAGGTTTCGATGCAGTTGATCGGGGCGGATGCCAATGCGCATACCATCGCACTTGCTCAGCAGCGACAGCAGCAGCTCCAGGATATCCGGTGGCAAGTAGCCAATGTCTTTGACCCGGTATTCTTTGAGGAGCAGGTGGATATTGCTACCTGTACGCTATTTACCCACCATTTTACGGACGAGGAACTCGTGACACTCTTTCAAGGCTTGAAGCAAAAGGTGCGGCTAGCGATTGTGATCAACGACCTACACCGCCATCCGCTTGCCTACTATTCCATCAAGTGGCTGACACGCTGGTTTAGCAAGTCCCCCATGGTGCAAAACGATGCAGCCTTGTCGGTACTTCGGAGTTTTAGTCGCAACGATTGGGAGTCAATTTTCAAACAGGCCGGCCTAACTGAAGTACACATTCGCTGGCGCTGGGCGTTCCGCTGGCAGATTTGTGTGTATGTCTGAGAACTTACTTTTTTGAATTCGAAGTATCCGAATTACCTGGCTTGGGCTCTTTTTTAGCTACAGGCGAGCGTACGCATCCCAAGTTATGCGTTAAAGGGAGATCCTGAGGAAGCACCCCAAACGATTCGCTGAGATCCCATTCGACGGGCTCGGGAGGAAGCGGTTTGGTAAGCTTGGATTTCATCAGGTCTGTTCAAAAATTTAGTAAAGCCTTAATTCTAAGGCTTGGATAACTAAAGTTACAAAAACTAAGGCAAAAAGAAGCCCGTAGCATCAACCACTTCTGGGAATGCCTATCTTTGGGAAGTATGAATCCATTTGATTTTTCTCCAGAGCAACTGGAACTCAAGCAAAAGACAAACAAGCGAAGCGTGGCTCAACAGAGCATCCTTCGTATTTTTTCCTTTTTTGCGTTGGGGACTACGGTGATTTTGACCCTCTCCGAGCACTGGGCATGGGTGCTTCCTAGCATCCTTTGTTTTTTTCTGTTTGTTCGACTTATCAACCGCTTTAACCATCTCAAAGATCAGGAACGCATTTACCTAGCTTTGCAGCAACTTCAAACTCAAAAACAGGCCCGTCAGGAACGGAAACTGGGCAATTTGGATTCAGGAATTGAATTTGCAGACAAGGAACACCCCTTTGCAGGCGACTTGGATTTGTTTGGCCCGCACTCCCTTTTTCAACTGCTCAATCACTGCACATCCGCTGGGGGGAAACAGCAACTTGCTACCCTCCTGAAGTCTGCGGTCGATCCAAAGGCGGCCCAAAAACGCAGTGAAGCAGCGGCTGAACTCCAACAAAAGCCCGATTTCTTGCGCGCCATGGAGGCCATAGGTATCGCCTTCCCGCAAGGAAAGGTGGGGCCTTGGAAGCAGTGGCTCGAGCAACAAGAAAAGCAACCCAATCTCCTATATTGGCTCCTGGCTATTTTAGGTCCTGTAGGAGGGGTACTTGTCCTCTTATTGACTACCCAGGGGATCCTCCCGCAAGCCATGCTGGGTATTTGGTTTCTGGCTGGAATTCTGTTGCTCGGGATGGTATTTGTGCCCCTCAAGCGCGCTGCTGAAGCCATTCCAGTCGCTTCTCACCTCAATTCCTTGCGCTTGCGTGCGGTACAAATTGAGGGCAATTCCTTCCAATCGGATCTCCTAAAAGCAGAGCAAGCTCGTCTTCAAGCAGGCAGTAGTCCGGCTTCTAAGCAACTGCAAGAATTGGATCGGTTGGGTCTTTGGACCCAAAACCGGCTCAATCTGCTGTACCTTCCCATAAACCTGCTCTTTTGGACTGATTTTATCCTTTTTCTCTGGCTTGCAGCTTGGAAAAAAAGGGTGAGCAACTCCCTCGTCCAACTTCCAGAAACCCTCGAAAATTGGGAAGTGTGGGTATCCCTTGGAAGTTTTGAGGTGGAGGTCGGTCATCCTGGAATTCCCGCCTGGACTCAAGAGCCCATCTTGGAAGGCGAAAATGTCTCCCATCCCCTCCTACTTCCCGCCAAGGCGGTGGGGAATTCCCTGACCTTGAATCCGAACCAGAAACTGGTGCTGCTCACTGGATCCAACATGAGCGGGAAAACCACCTTTATGCGTACCCTAGGCATCAATGCCGTCCTGCTCAACCTAGGTCTTCGCCCTTTTGCGGATCGGATGACCCTAGGGCCCTTGCAACTCTTTACCAGCATGCGCAATACCGACAATCTCGGGGAAAGCGTAAGTTCCTTCTATGCCGAACTTTCGCGCATCCGTACGCTCCTGCAGCGTTTGGAACAGGGTGAACCCATCTTTTTTCTCCTCGACGAAATCTTGAAAGGAACGAATACCCAGGATCGAATTTCTGGATCCGAGGCTTTGGTGGCCCAACTTTTACCTTCCCAGGGAATTGGACTCATCAGTACGCATGACATTGAATTGGCGGCCTTGGGGGAAAAAGAAGCGCGAGTTCAGAATTACTCCTTCCACTCCGAAATCCAGGATCAAGAGATCCTATTTGACTACCGCTTGAAAGAAGGGGCCTGCCCGAGTTTCAATGCCCACAAACTGATGGAGTTGATGGGGATTAAGTTTGTACCCAAGTAGCATTTTGGGTTTGCTCAGCCCCTATTTTGAGAACTCCGCTGCTTTCTAGAATGGGATTGCTCCGAATTCAGGTTTAATCTGTTAATTTTGACCCATCTATGGGTTCCATGCATCCACATCCAACATTAGGCGTACTCGGAGGAGGCCAACTTGGCCGCATGCTGATTCAG
>CANHCD010000115.1 GCA_947458795.1 Cyclobacteriaceae bacterium
AAGGGACTATTCAGCTATTTATTCTGTCATGCTTCCCAACCCAATAGGCCCAGAAAAGTAGTATGGGATGAAAAACCAATAAACGAAGCCAGCCAGCCCATTCCGGAACACAAAGCACTCCTTCAATGCAAGAACCAACCTGAATGAAGTACACATGAGATGGAATGAAACAAATCAACAAGCCAAAAATGCCCCATGCAGCACGCTTGCGAGTAGGTAAATACAAGACACCCAAACCCAGCAAAATCTCCGCAACTCCAGAAAGAATATTGATGAGTTCAGGATTGGAGAAAAACGGAGGGATGAGTGGAAGGTAAAAATCGGGGGTATTAAAATGATTGACACCCGCTACCAGGTAAAAATACCCCATACTGTAAATGAGGAACTTCTGTACAAATTTTTTCATCTTTTTCTTTTTGAGATTGAAAAAGATACAACAAATCAAGGATAGGACAAGGTTTTAAAACCCTCTGTATTTCAATTTCCCTACCCCATATTGATATAGGGTCTTGGAATAGCGAAGCATGGCTGGCATCAAACAAATCGTAAGTCCCACCACCGTGCTCAAATACATCCAAAGCTTGGGCTCAGCAACCAATACATTGATCGCAACCAATGAAGTAAACATCAAGGCTACAGAAAAGGCATAGCTGATGTACATCGCACCATCATAGAATCCAGGTTCAGGATTAAAGGTTGCCTCACAAACGGGACAGCTAGAATTGATGACCGTTAGTTTCCGGTAACTAAATGGGGAGACAGGAAACATATTTCCTTCTCGACATTTGGGGCACTTGGCCTGAGCGATGGCAGCAACTAAACTTTTTGGCATAATTGAAAAACGAATGCGTAAATCTAGCTGAACAAAAAGGCTATTCCTGTGACCTTTGTTACGGTACAGTGCCCTTGTTAAAAAAAAATTAATGCTTATTAACGCAATTCCTCCAGATCGTAATCTTTCCCTTTACCCCATTGGAGCAATTCGTGTAACGTATAAAATTCAAGGGTATCCAAATCCTTAATTCGAAAATTCTCTCCCGATATCCGAGACATTACTTCAATTTTCCGAACTTCCCCCTGGTTGACCAATCGGTAAATTCGTCCTACGCGTAAGTTATCTAAAGCTAGTGGCATTAGATCTTCGCTTTGATCAATGCACCTGTAGCCTCAAAAGTGATTTCCTTTTTGGGTGCATTAATTGCTTCCACTTCTTCCTTGGATTTACCCTGATCTTCAGCATAGTGACGCAAAGTCTCTACATCCGTTTCGGTCAAGGTAGCCACCCCTTCAATTGTTATGGGAAATCCTTGAGAATTGGTAGGAATAAAAAATCCATAATCTTTAAAGGTCACACGCATTTTAGATCCATTGGGCAACTCCATCGCAAACCAGCAGCCTTTATTTGTACATACCTCCTTGATGTTTCCAGAAACTTTTCCCGTAAAGGTTCCAGCGGTTTCCACTGTTTGCAGCAAAGTAGCTGTAGTCACCACATCAGCCCCTTTCACGACATTTCCATAGTTTCCAGGAACTACCTTTGCTTCACCTACCAGTTCGTAGGTGGTTTTTTGTGCCAAAAGTCCTGATTTTTGGCAGGAAGCAAGGCTGACAACTAGCGCTAGCGAGAAAAATATGGATTTCGTTTTCATGGTTCGGATTGATCTTTTCAAACTTTAGTAAGCAGGTATCTCAAACAAAGCAAATTCCCATTTGTTTGAGATACAAACCTGAGTCTCAAAAATAGCTGAAAAGTCCTTGCCTCAAAAGTAATTTGTACGAAGTCTCCTTCCGGATTCGGAAAAAGGCGATAAATAATCAACTCAAACACTTCGGATCTTTGGTTTTAAAATAGACTTGGATTTCCAGGAACACAAAAACGAAAAAGATTTGTAACAAATACCGGAATAAATGGCCGCTTTTTTTGACAATCCATTAATTTTACCATTTATAATTTTAGCTGCTCCATGCCAAAAACCAAAAAGTTCATCATTGATTTTGACAGTACCTTTACCCGAGTAGAGGCCTTAGATATCTTGGGAGAAATCAGTCTTTCAGGTGATCCCAGACAACAGGAAAAATTGCAAGCCATCAAGGATATCACTGACAAAGGAATGGATGGAAGCCTAACTTTTAGAGAAAGTCTGGAACAACGACTCGATATTCTTCAAGCCTCCAAATCCCAAATAGCGGAGTTGATCGTAGTCCTGAAGCAAAAGGTTTCCAAATCCTTTGAGCGGAACAGGGATTGGTTGAAAGATAATGCTGCCGATGTCTTTATCATTTCCAATGGGTTCAAGGATTTCATCATCCCCATCGTGACCGAATACGGAATTAAGCAGGAGAATGTATTCGCCAATGACTTGATTTACGATGGGAGCGGAAAAATCATCGATTTCAATCGGGAAAACCCCCTTTCTAAAAATAATGGCAAGTCGGAAACCATCCGTGACATCAACTTGGATGGAGACATTTATGTGATTGGCGATGGCTACACCGACTACGAAATTAAGGCGTCTGGATTGGCCAATAAATTCTATGCCTTTACCGAAAATGTAAGCCGCCCTAAAGTCACCAGCCAAGCAGATCACATCGCTCCTAGCTTCGATGAGATCCTCTACATCAATAAACTAAACACGAAATTTTCCTACCCAAAAAGTAGGATTAAGGTTCTCCTCCTTGAAAATGTGCATCCCATTGCCCTTGAACTTCTCAAAGAGGAAGGTTATCAGGTGGAAGTTGCTTCGGGTGCCATGAGCGAGGAAGAGCTCTGTGAAAAGATTCGAACAATTTCAATCCTTGGCATACGCTCCAAAACTACAGTGACCAAAAAGGTGCTTGAAAATGCCAATCGCCTCTTAGCTATTGGTGCTTTTTGCATCGGCACCAACCAGATTGATTTAGAAGAATGCCAGAAAAGAGGGGTTGCAGTTTTCAACGCACCCTTTTCAAATACCCGCTCTGTCGTCGAAATGGCGATCGCACAAATCATTTTCTTGATGCGTAGGTTCCAAGACAAATCAGTTGGGATGCACCAAGGAATCTGGGATAAGTCAGCAACGGGCTCCTTCGAGATTCGCGGCAAAAAACTAGGAATTGTTGGCTATGGAAACATTGGCGCACAGCTCTCTGTCCTCGCCGAAAACCTAGGCATGAATGTCTGCTATTTCGATGTTATCGAAAAACTAGCACTTGGTAATGCCACCAAAATGAACTCCTTGGATGAATTATTGGCTACCTGCGATGTCATCACCTTACACGTGGATGGTCGGAAAGACAACAGTTGCCTCATTGATCAGGAAAAAATCTCAAAAATGAAGCCTGGCGCCCTACTACTTAATCTGAGTCGTGGGCATGTAGTCGACATTCCCGCATTGAGAGCGGCTATTCTTTCCGGACATATCGGAGGCTGCGCGGTAGACGTATTCCCCGAAGAACCCAAAAACAACAAAGAAGGCTTCGAATCGGAACTCAAAGGCTTGCCAAATACCATCCTCACCCCTCATATTGGAGGCAGCACCCTAGAAGCACAAGAAAATATTGCCCGATTTGTGCCTGGGAAAATCATGGAATATGTCAATACTGGAAACACTTACAACTCGGTAAACTTCCCCAATATTCAGCTTCCATTCCTGAAAGATGCGCATCGACTGATTCACCTACACCAGAATGAACCAGGCGTATTGGCAAAAATCAACCTAGTGCTGGCAAACTACCATATCAACATTGTAGGTCAATACCTAAAAACAAATGAAAAGATCGGTTATGTGATCACGGACATAGACAAAGTCTATGATCCAGATGCAATTGAAGCCCTGAAGAATATTCCAGGCACGATTCGCTTCCGGACACTCTACTAATAATTGATCACCCATAAAAAAAGCCCTTTAAAGGGCTTTTTTTATAATTACTTGGAACCATACAGGTCCTCGTAATAGGTCTGATAGGCTCCCGAGGTCACCCGATTGAGCCAAGCTTCGTTTGTCAAATACCAATCAATAGTCAGCTCGATTCCTTCTTCAAACTGCAAACTTGGCTCCCAGCCTAACTCCTGCTGAATCTTGGTGGCATCGATGGCATAGCGCAAATCATGTCCCGCACGGTCTTGAACGAAGGTAATTAGCTTCTCAGAAGTGCCCGCCTCACGGCCAAGCTTCGCATCCATCTTTTGACACAATAGGCGGACAATGTCGATGTTGTTCCATTCGTTAAAGCCTCCAATGTTGTAGGTCTCCCCAGGCTTTCCCTTGTGGAATACCACATCAATGGCACGTGCATGGTCTTTTACAAACAACCAATCGCGCACATTCTCCCCTTTCCCATACACGGGCAACGGCTTGTTGTTCTTGATGTTATGGATGCAAAGAGGGATCAACTTTTCCGGAAAATGGTTTGGCCCGTAATTATTTGAGCAGTTGGAAACCACTGTTTTCATTTTGTAGGTATTCGCATAGGCCCTTACAAAATGATCGGAAGCTGCTTTTGATGCAGAATAAGGTGATTGAGGATCGTAGGCTGTAGTCTCCAAGAAAAATCCTCCATCATGCAAAGAACCATACACTTCATCCGTTGAAACATGATAGAAAAGGTGTTGATCCAAGGCTCCTGACCAGGCTTTTTTGGCCACATTGAGCAAGTTTACTGTACCAAATACATTGGTTCGCACGAACGCTAAAGGATCTGAAATAGATCGGTCCACATGGGATTCAGCAGCCAGGTGAATGACATCTGTAATTCCGTGCTTCGCAAAAATCGCTTCCAAAGCCTGCTCTTCTTGAATATCTGCTTTTTCAAAAAAGTAGTTGGACGCACCTTCTACTTCAACCAAATTCTCCAAGTTGCCCGCATAGGTCAAGGCATCCAGGTTGACGATTCGATACTGCGGATAATTAGCCACAAAAAGTTTGACTACATGAGATCCAATAAATCCGGCTCCTCCGGTAATTAAAATTGATTTTGACATATTAGGATTGATAAAAATTTAAGTACCATTTGGTGAATTCAGCCACTCCTTGGGCCACTGAAGTTTTGGGTTTGTAGCCCATGTCCTGCATTAACTCAGAGATATCGGCATGTGTTTCGACCACATCGCCAGGCTGCATGGGAAGAAATTCCATCTTTGCCTTATTCCCAAGACCCTTTTCTATTGCTTCGATAAATTCCAGTAATGGCACAGGGGATGAGTTTCCAATATTGTAAAGTTTGTAGGGCGCCGTAGAGCTCGATGGATCGGGATGCTGACGGTCAAAATTACTGTTAGCAGTAGCTGGCCGATCTGCCACGAGAAGGACTCCAGACACGATATCATCGATGTAGGTAAAATCCCGCTTCATTTGGCCTTGATTAAATACCTGAATGGGCTCTCCTTTGCTAATCGCATCGGCAAACAGAAAATAAGCCATATCAGGTCTGCCCCAAGGGCCATACACCGTAAAAAAGCGAATTCCGGTGGTTGGGATTCCAAAAAGGTGGCTGTAGCTGTGCGCCATCAGCTCGTTTGCTTTTTTGGATGCAGCATAGAGAGAAATTGGATGATCCACTCCATCGGAAGTAGCGAATGGCATTTTGGCATTGCTCCCATAGACTGAACTTGAGGAAGCAAAAACCAAGTGCTTCACGGGATGAAAACGACAGCACTCCAACAGATGCAAAAAGCCAGTAAAGTTGCTATTCAGGTAATCGTCGGGGTGAAGAATTGAATTTCGTACGCCTGCTTGGGCTGCCAAATGAATGACTACCTCAAATTTCTCAGTTTCAAAAAGGCGTAGTAAAGCCTCTTTATCCACCAAATCTTGTTGAACAAAGCGGTAGTTTTTTGATTTAGAGGAGGTAACTGGAATTCCAGATTCCATCTTTTCCCTTGCGATCCCTAATTCAGCCAATCGGGCAAACTTAAGTTCAAGGCTGTAATATGAGTTAATGCTATCCAAACCAACCACCTCCTCTCCTCTCTCGAGTAAGTGTCGGACCACATGAAATCCAATAAAACCTGCAGCTCCAGTAACTAGGTATTTCATGATTTATAAAATGAGTTTAGCTTACAAAATAGTGTCATGGCAAGCCCTTTTCTTGATTCTTTGCAAGTTGACGGTAGGCTTCCAATTGAAGTTGCTGCATTACTTTTCGATCAAATTTATCCACAACTTCTTCAAAAAGGACTTCAGCATAATTAGTTAAAGCCTCGCGCTTCACAAATGCAAACTCTAATGCTTCTTTCAAAACCGTCACCTCTCCAATTGGAAAAACTAAACCTGTCTTTTGCTGCTTGATCAATGAGGTGTTACCGATACAGTTGGAACATATAATAGGAACCTGCATAGCTGCCGCCTCCAACAGGACATTTGAAAATCCCTCTTCATGAGACGCTTGAACCAGTACATCTGATAAAGCTAGGTAATGGGCTACATGATCCGTCGAATCTAGTTGTACCACACGCGGATGTTCACGAATGACCTGTATCGTTTCTTGGCTAATCGGATCTTTCTCTTGTTCAAAAGCACCGATAAGCACCAATTTGGATTTTGAAACAATCTTGGATTTTACAAAAGCAGCAACCAAGTCTTCTATCCCCTTCCGTTTGGTTAGCTGCCCTACTGCCAAAATTATAAAATCATTCTCGCCTGGTAGAATACGCATGGTAGCCGCTACCAAATGATTTTCTTTGAGGGCCTGTCGATTAAATTTTTCTAAATCAACGCCTAGTGTAGAACCAGATCCCAGCAATTCAAACTTGGAAGCCTCAACTCCTGAATTATTGGTCAAATAAGTAAGCATTCCTGTTGAGTTGACCCACAGCTTTGTCGCATTGGCGTAGGTCC
>CANHCD010000116.1 GCA_947458795.1 Cyclobacteriaceae bacterium
AAAGCGAAAAAATAAAAAACAGGAGCGCTACTGCGAGGATAAGAATCATCAACTGCGACTTTTCCTTAAATTCTACGGCAACCTTAGGACGTCTCAAAACAATCACGGCTAATCCCAATCCAAAAAATTGAAGCAGCAAACTCACGCCATTCAGCGGACCCATGGGGGCGTCAAGAAGTTGGAGCTTGGTGTTGAGCAGGGAAAGGGTGCCCAGCAAAATCCCCGTAATTCCAAAAAGGAAGGAGCGCTGAAGCAATACGGGCTCGGGTAGGGAGGACCATTTCATAGGCTAGGAGTTTTGGGCAAAGGTAAAGAAAGATCCCCAAATGAGATCAATTCGAGTTCATTCGGGGATTTCTTAGATTTTTGCTTTGCGAGCTTCAAAATAGCTGGCCAGCTCCTTTCCAGAAAGTGCATTGAGGGTGAGTTCCTTGGTAAGACCTCCTTTTCGGCCGGTCCAGACTCCATATTGCATGTCGGCAAAGCCCTCCATTTTATGCGCATCTGGATTGACGGAGAGCATCACTCCTTGTTCAACCGCGTAGTGAACCCATCTCCAGTCCAGGTCCAATCTCCAAGGATTGGCGTTGATTTCGATCACCACCTGCTTTTCTGCACAGGCATCGATGATGGCCTTGTGGTCAATGGGGTAGCCTTCTCTTCGCAGCAATAACCTCCCCGTGGGGTGACCCAAGATCGTGGTGTAGGGGTTGTGAATGGCGGTAAGCAAGCGATCTGTAGCACGCTTGAGGTCCATATTGAGTACCGAGTGAACGGAAGAAACAATGAAATCAAAGCTCTGCAAGACTTCAGTGGGGTAGTCCAAACTCCCATCAGGAAGAATGTCCGATTCGATGCCTTTGAAGATGCGGAAAGGTGCCAATTCTTGATTGAGCGCATCGATTTCGGCATGCTGCTTGGCTACTTTTTCAATCTCTAGCCCACCCGCATAGCTCGCCGTACGGCTGTGATCGGAGATGCCCAGGTAGTCGTAACCCAACTCCTTGCAGTACTCGGCCATCTGCCGGAGCATGTGTTGTCCATCGCTGTAGGTGGAATGGTTGTGTAGGATGCCTTTGAGGTCGCTGTTTTCGAGTAGCGTTGGCAGTGTTCCTGCCTTTGCCATCTCGACTTCCCCCATGCCTTCACGCATTTCTCGAGGGATAAACTGCATGTTATTTAATTGAAAAAAATCCGCTTCGCATTCAAATTTTGATTTCCGAATCAGTTCCCCTACAGTCTCCTGCTCGTTGACCCAAGTACCGAGGTGGGCCTTGGAGGCCACAAAAAGCATTTCCTTGGAAGCAAGTTGCTCTAGGCTACAAAAGTGAATGACAAGCTGTAGTTCTGGCTCTTCCAATTTACCTCTCCAGGTCATTGGGCCAGAGTTTGGCTTGTCCCAAACGATTCCCTCAACTTGACTCAAGCTGATTTTTGGGGCTACTAGGTCTTCCGAGGCAATCAAAAACTCCCCTTCAGTCAGAATTTCCATTCTTCGCGCAAAGTCGCCCACAACACGTACTTGTGCTTTAGGAAGAACTTGCTTCAGTTGCTCAGCTATCCCAAGAATGGTCTCTTCGATATCGGCATAGAGCCACTTTCCAGAAGTGGAAGCCTTGAAAAGTAGGCTTTGGATGATGGTTTCTTGTGTTTTTTCGCCAAAGCCCTTGGTTTGGGCTACCTTTCCACTTTGGCAGGCCTCCATCAGTTCGTGCGTGGAGGTAAGTCCGAGCTCCTTCCACAAGATCTGAACTTTTTTGGGCCCCAAGCCTTTCACTTGGAGGATCTCCAACACGCCCGAGGGAGTTTGTTCCAGAAGTGCGTCCAAGGCGGGGAATGAACCGGTTTCTTTGAGTGATTGAATCGCCTCAAGAATGCTTTTTCCAATACCGGGGATTGCCGCTAAATCCTGCGAGCTTAGTGCCATCAGGTCTTGGTCCAAACGCTCCAAGGCATTCAATCCTCCTTGGTAACTCCTGATTTTAAAGGGATTTTCCTCGTGAAGTTCCAGGAGCTGTATGCACAGCTTGAGTCGGTTTAGAATAGCCTTGTGATCCAAAATTTTTATTTTTAGTGGGTTTTCAACACAAATGTTGACAAATATAGTTTCAATTTAAAAGCTTGAAAACTAACTTCCCTGTTAAGACGTACCAACTTTGAAGAAGTTGTAAAAAGGTTGAACGAGAAAAAGAAGAAGCATGCACTATTGGATTGTAAAAACAGAACCCAGCACCTATTCTTGGAAGGATTTGGAACGCAAAGGAGAGGACACTTGGGATGGGGTGCGGAATTATCAAGCAAGAAATTTTCTGAAGTTGATGGGGCCTGGTGATCAAGTGCTTATTTACCATTCCGGAACTGAAAAAGCGTTGGTAGGCCTTGCCCAGGTGTCCCAGTCCGCATTTCCGGATCCCCAAGATGAAGTTTGGGTTGCCGTAAAGCTTCAAGCCATTCAGACCTTATCCAATCCAGTAACCCTGAGTCGGCTGCAGGCCGAACCCAGCTTAGCTGAAATTTCCCTACTCAAGCAGTCGCGCCTTTCCGTACATTCCCTCAGCAAAGAAGCGTATCAGTTGATCCAGACCCTTAGTTTATGAACAGGTATATTCTTGCCTTATTTTTTGTACTTCTTGCCTTACCGGTAGCAGCTCAACTGCAGTTCAAGGAGCGGATAGAGACTCCTGCGGAATCGTATGAGCCGATCTATGAATTGATGCGAATCCCTTCAGGTCTGGTGGCTTTTCGCACTTTCCAGTCGAGAAAGCTTACGGCAGATCTTGTATTTGAATATTACCTCACTTCCGACCGTATGGAATCCGATAGCATCAAGGAGGTCAAGGTGAAAGCAGGTTTTGACATGATTGGCTACGACATAGATGAAGATCAATTGTATGTATTGTTTGCCAGGGGGGATGAAGCTGCGGCAGACAAATATGTGCTCCACCTAGATCTAAACACTCACATAGGGCTAGAGTATCCAGCTGACAATCTGCTCCCTATGGACCTCGTTGAATTTTTGGTGTTGGATAACAAGGCGATTTTTATGGGCGATGCAGACGCTCGTCCGGTGGTTCAGATTTTTTCCTTGGAAGATAAAACTGTCCAAACCGTGCAGGGAATTTATGGCAATGAATCTCATGTGGTTCAGATCCTAAAGCTTCCAGAGCTAGCCGCTTTGGAGGTAGTTCTCCGACGGAGAGGGCCTTTCAAATCGCAAGAGACGCTCGTGCTGACTTTTGACTTGCAAGGAACACTTTTGCGCGAACTTAAATTGGATCCTTTGGGTGATCTGGATGATGAGCCGCTTGACGGCTTACTTCTCCCTGGTTTAGGTTATGGTCAAATGCTGATTGGAGCCTACGGCAAAGAGGTGAGAAACTTGTACAAGGGCATGTATTTAGCACAAATCAATGAGTTTGGCGAGCAAAATATAGGGCTGTATACCCTGGCAGATTTTCCAAATTTTTACAACTACCTGCCCGAAAAACTGCGGCTAAAACAAGAGGGAATCGTAGCGGAACAATTGGGAAAGGAGAAAACTCCTTCCATACGAAATAGCTTTGCGATCCGTGATGTCAAGGAATTCGAGGATAGTTATTTAATCTATTTCGATCAATTTTCAGTTTCTAGTTCCCGTGGCGCTGGGACTGTAGCCCCATCGTTAGCCTCTCAGCGCTACCGCTACGATCGAGCGAGCCGCATGGGTTACATCCCCTTTTACATGGACCCTTACAATTCATTAAGTGGACCTACCTACACCCTAGTCACTGAATACACCTATCGATCGGCACATTTCATCCAAGTAGCCAAAACAGGGCAGGTTCTTTGGGATAATTCCGCCCGGTATGAGGATATCAATACGACCTATCCGGAACCCTTTGCGGAGGTTTCGGCGCAAGGGGAGGAGGTATTTCACCTCTACTTGGTGAATGATCAGATCAAGCTCAACTACTTCAAAAAAGGGGTGAGGCTACTTGAAAATCAAACGATACCCTTGGAGCTCGACGAAAAGCTTGGAAAAATACAATTCACGGATTTGGGATCGCTCCGACTGCTGCATTGGTATGGCCCTTACTATGTGTTGTCAGGTCTGCAAAAAATCCGCTACACGAATGAACAGCAAAAAGAAGACGTTCGGGAAGTATTTTTTATCCAAAAACTGCTGTTGAACGGGGATTTGTATGTGCCAAGTGAGGACTTGAACTAGTTTATTTTCTATATTTACCGCAAATTTAATCCATGCAAAAACGGCTAGTCCTCGATCAGCAGCAGATTGACATCACACTGAAGCGGTTCTGCTACCAACTTATCGAAAATCACGACGATTTCGAAAACACGGTTTTTTTGGGATTACAGCCGAGAGGCACCTTGCTTCTGGACAAAATTGTGGCACTACTTAAAGAAATCTCTGGGATAACAGTTCCATCTGGATACCTAGATGCCACCTTCCACCGCGACGACTTCCGAAGAAGAGACTTCCCACTGAAGGCCAACGAAACCAAAATTGATTTTTTGGTAGAGGGCAAGAAGGTGGTCCTGATTGACGATGTGCTCTACAAGGGCAGGTCGGTTCGTGCCGCTATGGATGCGATGATTGCCTTTGGAAGACCCCAAAAAGTGGAATTAATGGTTTTGGTAGATCGAAGACTTACCCGCGATTACCCGATCCTGCCGGATTATTATGGCGTCAAAGTCAATACTTTAGACAGTCAATATGTAGTGGTAGAGTGGGTGGCTCAGGGAAATCCCGCAGATGCCATTTGGATCACAGAGAAAGTAACGAGCTAACTATGTCGCAACTCAGCACCAGGCACCTTTTAGGCATCAAAGAACTTAGCGAAGCTGACATCCGGCTTGTGCTGGAGACCGCCACCAATTTTAAGGAGGTGATCAACAGACCGATTAAGAAAGTTCCTTCCCTTCGCGACATCACCATTGCCAATATTTTCTTTGAAAACTCTACCCGCACCCGGCTCTCATTTGAACTCGCGGAGAAGCGACTCAGTGCAGATGTAGTGAATTTTTCTTCTTCCAATAGTTCAGTTAAGAAAGGGGAAACCCTCGTAGATACAGTCAACAATATTTTGGCCATGAAGGTGGACATGGTCGTAATGCGCCATGCCAGCCCAGGAGCGCCTCATTTCCTCTCCAAAAATGTGCCTGCCAATGTGGTCAATGCTGGAGATGGAACGCACGAGCATCCTACCCAAGCACTTTTGGATGCCTTTTCCATGCAGGAAAAGTTGGGAGATCTGACAGGTAAAAAAATAGCCATCATCGGCGATATTCTCCACTCTCGGGTGGCGCTTTCGAATATTTTCTGCCTTCAAAAACTAGGCGCAGAAGTTCGGGTATGCGGACCAGTAACCTTGATTCCTAAATACATCGAAAGCTTGGGGGTAAAGGTGGAGTTGGATCTACAGAAGATCTTGGACTGGTGTGATGTAGCCAACGTGCTCCGAATTCAGTTGGAACGCCAGCAAATCAAGTATTTTCCGAGCCTTCGTGAATACTCTTTGTACTACGGGATCAACAAAAAGATGCTGGATGGACTCAACAAGGAGATTGTGGTCATGCACCCTGGACCGATTAATAGAGGGGTGGAATTGAGTTCCGATGCCGCCGACTCTTCACATTCCATTATACTAGACCAGGTAGAAAATGGGGTAGCAGTACGCATGGCGGTCTTGTACCTGTTGGCGGGAGCCAAGGGATAAAAAGAGCTTACCCCTCAATTTGGTACTAAATTCCTTAAAAACGAGGATGTTGCCACTTCCCTCCACCTATCGTGTATCCTAAGGTGAAACCAGCATAGTGATTGATGGATTCTCCAATAAAGGCACCACTTAGATTTTGCAGGTTTCTGTTGGGAACAAAATTGTATTCTACTCCCATTCTAAATTTTCGAAGCTCTACTCCGGCGCGTATCATAGGTGCCCAAGCAAAGTCCGCTTCCAAGTTGCCAATCTCTGTGGGAGCAGTATACGACTCATCAATCTCCACTGCACTCAAGGCAAAATAGCCAAACCCAGCGCCCAAATAGGGGGCAATAGAAGATTTTCCCGTGTTGAAAAAATGGGTTATTGTTCCAGCGACTGAAACATTAGCGCCTACCTCACCTTGGTATTTTTTTTGCATGTTGAAGTAGGTGACATCTTTAGCAAGGCCAGCTACTCCAAAACGCATTCCAAAGGCCAGGTTGTCTCTGAGTAAGAATTGAGGTTCCAAGTTTAAAAGTGCTCCAATACCCCCGTCTTTGGGAATTGCCACTCCTAAATCTGTGGAAAATCGAAACCGACCTTTTTGTTGTGCAAAGCTGACTTGAACTAAAAAAAGCAGAAAGAGGGCTAGAGTAATTTTTTTCATGGGAATTGGTTCAATTTAAAATTGCTTTTAGAGTCTAACGGAGAGATAGTGAATTGCGTACAAAAAGGGTTCCAAAAAAAATAAAAGTAGGAATGGTAGGAGTTTTATCCTTCAGGGTGCGCCCTATTTAATTTTGAGGTTTACCACCTGCATTTATAGCCAAAATTTGCCGTACTTCGTATTTTGATTTAAGCCTCTTGAGAGTGAATTACGCAATGCAAAAAACAGGGATATGTTAACCGTTACGCATCTAACAAAAGTTTACAGCAAGCAAGCGGCTGTCCAAGACATCAGCTTTGATCTTGCAGGAGGTGAAGTGGTAGGCTTGCTTGGACCCAATGGGGCCGGAAAAAGCACCACCATGAAGTGTATTGTGGGTTTGATCCGCAAAACAGCCGGAGAGATCACGATTGGTGGACACGAT
>CANHCD010000117.1 GCA_947458795.1 Cyclobacteriaceae bacterium
CAAATGGGCGGTTTTGGAGAAAAATAAATAGGTAATTATCTCCCAAGTAGGCCTGGCTTCCTTTGAAGTCACCCAAACTAATTTGCAAAGCATTAGCCCTTGGGATATTGCGTTAAACGATGGTATTTGGAAAATTATACCCGGAATGTTCTTTAGTATTATTATTTCAATTATTTTAAAGAAAAATCCTAACATATCATGACCGAACAAGCACAGTCTCCAATTCAATCCGCAGTAAGACCAGGAATAATTCTAGGTCTTGTCTCATTGGTACTCACGTATGTTGCCTATTTCATTGACTCCTCCTATTTAGCTTCTGGCTATTTCGGGCTGGTTTCCTTGGTACTTTTCTTTGGCCTTATCATTTATTTTGGAAAAGAGTACAGAAAAGAGGTGGGTGGTTTTATGTCTTTTGGGACCGCATTTAAATTCAGCTTTTTTGCCATTCTGACCTCAGGGCTTATTGGCTTGATTGGGAGTATACTCTTATTCCATGTGATTGATCCTTCCTTGCCGCAAGTGCTTGGAGATATCACTTTTGAGTCGCAACTGGAAATGATGGAAAACTTTGGTGCAAGTCCTGATTCTTTAGCTCCTGAAGTTCTTGATGACATGAGAGAAGCCTCTGCTTCCAACTTTACCTTAGTAGGTCAATTGAAAGGTTTTGGTATTGGATTAATTGCTTATGCCATTATTGCCTTAATTTTGGGAGCAATACTTAAAAAGCGAGACAAGTCCTTAGACTTTTAACATGACCCAGATTTCCGTAATTGTTCCTGTTTTCAACGAAGAAGAATCGCTTCCAGAACTGACCCAGTGGATACATCGGGTCATGCAGGAGCATGGATTCTCCTATGAAGTGCTTTTGATTAACGACGGAAGTACAGACCGCTCCTGGGAAGTAATCCAGCAGCTATCCGCAAGTAATAGCGCGTTGAAAGGAATTAATTTTACGCGCAATTACGGAAAATCTGCCGCCCTCGACGCAGGCTTCAAGCGTTGCTCTGGAGAAGTGGTAATCACCATGGATGCAGACCTGCAAGACAGTCCAGATGAAATCCCAGGGCTTTATTCTATGATCAAGGGGGGCCTTGATGTAGTGTCTGGCTGGAAAAAAGAACGTCATGACCCTATTTCCAAAACCATTCCCTCTAAATTTTTCAATGGGGTCACCCGCTGGATCTCTGGGATTCAACTCCATGATTTCAATTGTGGACTGAAAGCCTACCGCAACAAGGTGGTGAAAAACATCCACATCTACGGGGAGATGCACCGCTACATTCCCTTGCTAGCCAAATGGAATGGCTTCCACAAAATCGGTGAGAAGGTAGTAGCCCATCAAGCACGCAAGTACGGGTACTCCAAGTTTGGCTTGGAGCGCTTTCTCAACGGCTTTTTGGACCTTATCTCCGTATCCTTTGTTCACCGGTACAAGAAAAAGCCGATGCACTTTTTTGGCCTCTTGGGCACGCTTTCCTTTGTTACAGGAATTGGAATCACAGGCTGGTTGATTGGAGAAAAAATTTATGGACTAAGTCAAGGAGTGAAGGTGAGAGAGGTAGTAGATCAACCACTATTCTTCTTGGCTTTGGTGGCTCTCGTGATTGGAGCGCAGTTGTTTTTGACAGGATTCATCGCGGAGCTGATGACTTCCAACCAAGCCAAAGAGCCTGAGTACAAAATTGACGAAGAAATCAACCTCGATTTTTAATGTTCTTTTCCTGTATCATTCCTGTTTACAATCGACCGGGTGAACTACAGGAATTGCTGAGGAGCCTGCTTGCCCAAACCTACGCGCAGTTTGAGGTAATCGTGGTAGAAGATGGTTCCACCCTTCGCTGCGATGAAGTAGTTACTTCCTTCAGTCAAGATCTTTCCATTCGCTATTTCTATCAAGAAAATACAGGCCAAGGCTTTGCGCGTAATTTTGGAATGCAGCAGGCCAAGGGAGATTTCTTTGTGATTCTCGATTCGGATGTGATTCTTCCATCCAGCTACTTTGAAGCACTTGAAAAAGCGATTGCAGCCCAATCTCTGGATGCTTTTGGAGGTCCGGATGCGGCAGCTTCGGACTTTTCTCCACTCCAAAAAGCGATGGACTTTGCGATGACTTCCTTCTGGACTACAGGAGGTATTCGAGGTAAACTCAAAAACCCTGCGGCCTACCAGGCACGCGGATTCAATATGGGTGTGTCTAGAGCTGTATTTGACCGTTTGGGAGGCTTTGTAGATCCTAACAGGGGAGAAGACATTGAGTGGAGCCTCCGCATCAAGAAGGCGGGATTTCGCTTGGAATTGGTGTCAGAGGCTTTTGTCTACCACAAACGAAAAAATACCCTCTGGTCCTTTGCGAAGCAGGCCTTTTCCTTTGGCCGAAACCGGGTCAATGTGTCTCGTTTTCACCCCGAAGCCATCAAACTGGTCCATGCCTTGCCGAGCCTATTTCTTCTTTTTCTGATTTCGATTGGAGTGAACTTAATTTTTTTAAAGTTCATGCTAATCCCTCAGCTGCTGATCTTTTGGGCTTGGGCTATCCTTGTCATCAACCAAGCGTATTGGAAGTACCGCTCTTTGTTGGTTGGTCATTTGGCACTTTTAACCTCCTTGGTTCAACTCTGCGGCTACGGATCAGGATTGTTAGTCGAACTAGCGGTAAAGTTGCGGAAAGGTTAATTTCCTTTTCGGCAAACAAAGAGCATCTCATCCGGAGCGAGTGCATACTGCTTCACTTTTTCTGGAGCAATCTCCTTTACAAACTGATTTTCTTCGATCTGTATTCCTGAGCCGCGAAGGCGAGCAGCATAGTCCTTTCCAAATTTCCGCACGTGATCCCGCTGACCAAATAGGCGCTCCCGCTCTGCAGGATCGGTGATGGTCTTGTCTTCTAGTGTTGTTTCTAGTGGATACACAGGAGATTGCAAGATGCCCCATCCTCCAGGTTTTAAGACCCGATTAAATTCAGAACAGGCCAATAGGTCATCGTCCACATGCTCCAATACGTGGTTGCAAAAGACCACATCAAAAGTGTTGTCCGGAAATGGGATCTCGTGAACATCCATCTTCACTTTGGCTAGGGGAGACTCGATGTCTGCGGTGATGTAATCCAGGTTGGGGAGCGCTTCAAATCTTTTGATAAAGCAATGCTCGGGAGCGACATGGAGCACCTTTAGGGGTGCAGTAAAAAAGTTGGTTTTCTCTTGAAGGAAAAGCCACATCAAGCGGTGTCGTTCCAGAGCTAGGCAGTTGGGGCAGAGCGCATTTTCGCGTGCGATGCGGCCATAGGGTAAAAATTTCTTGTAGGAATGAGAGCAGACAGGGCAGGTGACGTCTTTGCCCTGGTTGAGCTGGGAGAGTACCTTCATCGCTATGGGGCTCACCGTTTGGAGGATAGGCCTTGGGATGTAGCGAATGACAAAACTGATGATGGATTTCATAGGACTAGGTAGGAGGCTGCAAGTTACCAAAAGAGGTGCTTCTTGGCTAGTTTTTTGTAGGGGAATTCGTTTATACTCTTATTTAAGGAGTAGTTCTTGGAGCGAATCACTCCTTTTCACTTTGCGGAGAAGCGGATTTGAAGGCATGAAAATGAGCAATAGCCTGCTTTGCTTCCTCGGGTTTTTGAGTTCCAATCAAGAATTTTTTACCCTGGGTTTTTACAAGGATGCCCCATTTTCCTCCGGTGGTGTAAGACCAAGAATCCCCATTCCATTTGATTCCCCAGCCCCCGTACTCCCACAAACCGTTGTACTCGACCAGATCCATGGTATCAATCGCTTTGAAGCGATAGCTTCTCCATCGAGTAAAAGGAAAAAATCGAAACGATAAGCGGTCCACCACTATTCTTGTGGATAGCTTAAAGCTTAGAAAAAGAAGATTTAAAAAGAAAAGCATTCCTATTGGGAAGGCGATATCGATAAAGGCAAGTGGGGCTTCTCTTTCCATAAAAAATATAGAGCCAAGAGATATTCCTGTAACTCCCAGAAGGATTGCCCAGATCCAGATTTGTCTGAAGCGCTGGATCTCTTGAAAGACGACTTTTGCCATAGTTTCAATTTAACGCTTTTTTCTCATCCATAGGTGAAAAAATAAGGGGATGATTTTAAAGTCCATGCCCATACTACCCCACTGGATTAAGCAAAAAAATCCCTCCGAAATTTCGGAGGGATTAAATGCTACTTCTTTTTGAAAAGTGAGTCTACAAATTCGGTGCGGTTGAAGAGCTGCAAGTCGGTCATTTTTTCTCCTACGCCAATGTACTTGACTGGGATTTTGAACTGGTCTGAGATACCGATTACTACTCCTCCTTTGGCAGTTCCGTCCAGTTTGGTAATGGCGAGGGAGCTCACTTCGGTGGCCTTGGTAAATTCTTTGGCCTGCAAAAAGGCGTTTTGTCCGGTAGATCCATCCAGCACCAACAGAATCTCATGCGGGGCATCGGGAATAAATTTCTGCATCACCCGCTTGATCTTGGTTAGCTCGTTCATCAGGTTGACCTTGGTGTGCAGACGACCAGCAGTATCGATGATGACCAGGTCCGCTTTCGTATCTACACCTTGCTTCATGGTATCAAAGGCCACAGAAGCAGGATCTGTATTCATGCCGTGGGATACGACTGGAACTCCCACACGATTGCCCCAAAGGATCAGTTGATCTACTGCAGCAGCTCTGAAGGTATCTGCTGCTCCAAGTACTACTGACTTGCCTGCATTTTTGAAAAGGTGTGCTAATTTGCCGATGGTGGTGGTTTTCCCGACCCCATTGACCCCTACAACTAAAATGACATAGGGCTTTTTGTCTGCGGGAAGGTCAAAGTCAAGGAGGTCCTGCGTGTTGTTTTCTTCCAGGAGCAATGCTATTTCTTCTCGAAGGATGAGGTCTAGCTCGGAAGTATTGAGGTATTTGTCACGAGCGACGCGCTCCTCTATTCGTTTGATTACTTTGAGGGTAGTCTCCACTCCTAGATCCGATCCGATGAGTACCTCTTCCAACTCATCCAATACTTCTTCATCGACCTTTGATTTGCCGACTACAGCCTTGCTGAGTTTCGAGAAAATAGACTCACTGGTCTTTTGGAGACCTTGGTCCAAACTTTCTTTTTTCTCTTTTGAGAAGAAACCAAAAATTCCCATGGGATTTGTCGCTAATTGAAAGTTAAGGTAATGAAAAAGTCCCTGCTGAACTAATCAGAGGGACTTTAGAACCAACACAAGGAAGGTAAATATTATTTATTCAAGACTGCCTGAACTTCAGTAGAAGGAACCATTTCTTCTCTAAAGGTGTATGCGCCAGTCTTTGGAGACTTCACTGCACGAATTACTTTGACGTAAGACACGCCACCTTCTTTTTTTAGGGTTGCTACAACTTTCTTAGCCATTGTTTTTTTGTTTAGGGGACGAGGTCCCGAGCTAAAATTACTTTATTTCTTTATGAACAGTCATCTTCTTCAAGATTGGATTGAATTTCTTCAACTCTAATCTTTCAGTTGTGTTTTTTCTGTTTTTGGTGGTGATGTATCTAGAAGTACCTGGCATGCCTGAGTTTTTATGCTCTGTGCATTCCATAATCACTTGTACTCTGTTGCCTTTCTTAGCCATCTCTGTGTTGATTTAAGGGACTGTGACTGGATTATCTGATTACAATCATGCCGCTATCCTGCGCTTTTTTCAAAACTGCAGTAATGCCATTCTTGTTGATTGTCTTCAATGCCTTAGAGCACACTTTCAATGTAATCCATGCGTCTTCTTCAGGAACGTAAAAACTCTTCTTGTGAAGGTTTGGGTAAAATTTACGCTTCGTCTTGTTGTTTGCATGGGAAACATTGTTACCTACTCGAGGTCTTTTGCCGGTAATGTCACAAACTTTTGCCATGATAATATCTACTTTGTGGTATGCGTTTCTGTATTGGGTCTGCAAATATCGGAACTTTTCGGATAGTAGCAACAACTATTTTTAAAAATATTCCTTGATTTTTAGGATTTCGGATAGGGGCAATGCTTACAGCCACTTCCGCAACAATAGCCGCGCTTTAAATGGTATTTTTCCGTAAAAACCAGTAATCCTTGCGCATTGATGTAGTAATCTTCTGTAGTCAAGGGAGGTACGGGCTTCTTTTCTTGTTTCATGGTTTAGCCCAAGGGCTTTTCCTATATTTGTATGCAGTCAATAGCATGACTGCCTACAAAATTAAGCAAATCATGGAGACCATCACCTCAAGTAGTCAAGCAATCGCTTTGGAAGAAAAGTATGGAGCGCATAATTACCATCCTTTGCCTGTGGTTTTAACCCGTGGAGAAGGTGTTTTTGTATGGGATGTGGAAGGAAAGCGCTACTATGATTTTTTGTCTGCTTATTCTGCTGTCAACCAAGGCCACTGCCATCCACGCATCAAAGATGCCATGATTGAGCAGCTCGGTACACTTACCCTCACCTCCCGAGCATTTTACAACGATCAGCTGGGGCCTTTTGAACAGTACATTACGGAATACTTTGGCTTCGAAAAGGTGCTGCCAATGAATACAGGTGCAGAAGGGGTGGAGACGGCTATTAAACTAGCTCGTAAATGGGGTCATGAAATAAAAGGTGTATCCGAAAACGAAGCTAAAATCATCGTAGCATCAGGAAATTTTCATGGGCGTACCACGACCATTGTTTCCTTCTCCACGGACGATTCTGCCAAAAAGAATTTTGGCCCATTCACTCCAGGATTTATCACTGTACCCTATGACGATATCCCGGCACTAGAAAG
>CANHCD010000118.1 GCA_947458795.1 Cyclobacteriaceae bacterium
ATTAATGAGATACGTCTGAAAATGGCGGGCATGAAGGAACGACTAAATGTTGAGTTTGATATTGAGTTGGAGACCCTCATGGCTGAAAATCCACTAGTAGATTCTGAATTTGAAGAATTTAAGGAGGAGAATTTAAAAGAGATCGTACAAAAACATAAAGAAAAGCTTGATAAAATAGGGCCAATCAACCCCATGGCAATGGAGGCTTACGATGAAATCAAGATTAGATACGATTTCATTACCTCCCAAAAAGAAGACTTGATCCAAGCCAAGGAATCGCTCCTATCCACCATTTCAGAAATTGACTTGGTTGCTCGAGAAACCTTCCTAGATGCTTTTGGGAAGATTAAAGAAAACTTTGTGCGTGTATTTCGTTCCCTATTTACCGAGGAGGACGATTGCGATCTAACTTTGGTAGACCCTGAAAATCCACTAGAGTCTGCTATTGAAATTATGGCCAAGCCAAAAGGAAAGCGCCCCCTAACCATCAATCAGCTAAGTGGGGGTGAGAAAACCTTGACCGCCACTTCCCTACTTTTCTCTATTTACCTTCTAAAGCCTGCTCCATTCTGTATTTTTGATGAAGTGGACGCCCCTTTGGATGATGCCAATATTGACAAGTTTAACCAAATCATCCATAAATTCAGTGCGGAAAGCCAGTTTATCATCGTTACGCACAACAAGCGAACTATGGCAAGTACGGACATCATCTATGGCATTACCATGATTGAAGCAGGTGTATCTCGAGTAGTTCCGGTAGATCTAAGAGAACTGGATTAAATTCGATTAGTCTTTTCAATTGGATGTTTTTATCCATTAGATAAACTTATTTTTTCCCTAACTTTTGGGTACTAATTTTAGTAAGCCCAACCGGTACTTTAGGAATGACAGTCAAGAACAAGAACAAAGCTTCAATCCTTGCAACTTACTTTTTAGTTATTCTTTTTTCTGGACTAGCGCTACTTCCATTTTACGATAAAGGCGCTTTTGAACTAAAAATAAATCATTTCCATCATCCAATTTTGGATGTCTTTTTCGCGAATATCACCCACCTTGGAGATGGTTTGATTTTGATTATCCCTATTGTCTTCTTTATTTTTCACAAGTACTGCTATCTACTACTCCTTGCCATTTCTTCCATAATTCATCTGGTTCTGGTTCATATCGCAAAAAAATGGGTGTTTCATGGAATGCCAAGACCAGCAGAATTTTTCAAGGATGTACCCTTTTATGAAGTACCGGGTGTTGAACTCCACCATTGGGGAAGTTTTCCTTCGGGCCACACCACCACTGCCTTTATGCTTGCCACATTTTTATATTTAGTACTCCCCAAAAAAATGAAAATCCATTGGTTATTGATGGGAATTGCATTTTTAGTTGGGTTTAGTAGAGTTTATTTGATGCAACACTTTTTGATGGATGTCTGGGCTGGAGCGCTACTTGGAGTTTTATCTAGTTTGGTAAGCTATATGCTTGTTTTAAAGTTTTTCTCTAAAAAAATATATCAAAAAAGTATTTTGCAGAACCTTAAGCCTAAACCTTCCTATTGAAATCTAGTCAAAGGCATAATGAAAAATTAATTGTTTCGCCCAATAAGTTCAAAACCATGAATAGTAAGTTTTTATCCTGCTCTTTGGCAGGCTTTTTTCTAGTCGCTTTTTTCTCCAGTTCCACAATCGTCCAAGCTCAGGCTCCAGTTCCTCCCATTCCTATGGAATTGATGTTTGGCAATGATCGCTTGGATTTTCAACTGGTTGCCAAACGAAATTTCAGCCCAAAGAGCAAGTTTAGCGTATTGGCAATTGCAGCCTTTTCGGAAAATTATGGCAAAGAAAAACAATTGGGTGATGCTCTAGTAATCCCCTTTCAACTAAACTATGCATTAGGGAAATCCGGACTTTCACTTGTCGCTGCTGGAGAAGCCAATTCCGTTGCAGGCTTTGGAACCTCCCTTGGACTATCGCATAGCAAGGCTTCAAAAGAGATCCTAGCCATCAGCGTACTTTCCTATCAATTGAGTAGCGCTCAGAATATAAAGTTTTTTGGACTGTACGAGTACAAACCTGCTATTACCGAAAAATTATCAATTTACAGTCGTCTGCAAGTCACCTACAATCAGGGTATGGCGGAAGGCTTTCACAACAGAAGCTTTCTCTACCTCCGTGCGGGTTTGAAAAAAGGCCCATTCGGCTTTGGATTAGGTGCAAATTTTGATGCTTATGGACCATCCAAAGTGGCACGAGAAAACTATGGAGTCTTTACTCGCTGGGAATTTTAATTTCCAAGAGTAGGCATCTTCAAATCATCCCTCCAAAAGTGGACAATGGAGCGAATAGGCGTTCGATTACGAACAGCCTATTTTCTTAAGTAAGCCCAAATCAGGCTAAAAAAGGGCTTTTTTTTATTGGTCTATTTTTCGCTAGTCAATTCTAAACTACACACTGCTATGAAAACCATTTTCAATTTCCTCGCCATTCCCCTACTCCTGCTTTTCTTCTCTTGTGAGTCAAGCAACTCTTACAGTTCGGAGGACGAAATCCAAGAGAAAAAAGTACTCAGTGGAGTGACACGATTGCAAGTGGATGGGGTATTTAACCTAACCCTTACCCAATCTGATGACGAATCAATCGAAGTAGAAGGGCCATCAGCGCTAATCGATAAGTTGATCATAGACCAACAAGGTGATTTGCTCGTACTTAAAATGGAAAAAATCGATGGGTTCAATTTCAATAAAAGTGATTTCAAAATCAGAATATCGCTTAAGGACCTAAAGGAACTAAACTACGAAGGTGTTGGCAACCTCAAAACGAATGGGTTATTCAAAGTGGGAGATCTCAAATTGCTTGGCAATGGAGTAGGAAATCTAGAGTTGGAACTGGAAGCCAAAGAAATCGATGCGGATTTTGATATGGTCGGAAACATTACACTTCGAGGAAAAGCCAATCGTGCAATTTTTATCAACAATGGAATTGGAAACTTGGACGCATCCGAACTGATTGTTCAGAATATGGATGTAAACAGCTCAGGCATTGGAAAAGTGGAAGTGAATTGTGAAGGAGATCTGTCCCTTGTCGTAGATGGCATCGGAAAGGTGAGCTACTCCGGAAATCCCCGAATCATCAAAAAGGAAGTGAGCGGAATTGGGAAAGTAGAAGAAAATTAAATTTTCAGGTCCCCTCTCTGGTCAAAACGAGGTCAACACTTCCTAATCATTTTGATTTTTCCGAGAATAACTTGATTTTAGGGCAATGGCTTCACCCAATGCGCTAGATTCAGTACAACTCAATTTTTCTCCAGACAACTTGCTTGGGCTCAATATCGCGCTGGCAATCATCATGTATGGAGTAGCCTTGGAGTTGAAATGGGCAGATTTTCAATACCTTGTCCAAAACCCGAAAGGCTTTGTAATCGGAATATTCTCTCAATTTTTCGTATTGCCTTTTTTCACTTGGGTGTTGGTTACGCTACTCAATCCCCCACCCAGCATCGCCTTGGGCATGTTCTTGGTTGCCGCTTGCCCAGGTGGAAATGTTTCCAATTTCCTAACTAGCCTTGCCAAAGGAAACGTGGCACTTTCGGTCAGTTTAACTGCCGTGTCCAGTGTGGCTGCCATCTTTCTTACCCCATTTAACTTTTCCTTTTGGGCGGGTACCTATGCTCCTACTGCCCAACTTCTACAAGAAGTTCAACTAGACACCGTAGAAGTTTTCTTGACCATAGGACTCATCTTAGGCATTCCCTTGCTTCTGGGAATTATGACGACATCCAAATTTCCTGAGTTATCTAAAAAACTAGCAAAGGCAATCAAACCACTCAGTCTGGTCATATTTGGAGCCTTGGTGCTACTTGCCCTTCTTGGCAATTTCGAACTCTTTAAAACCTACATCGGTGCCATCTTCCTTTGGGTGTTAGCACATAACTTTATTGGCTTAGGAGGTGGATTCTTGACGGCTAAACTTGCGCGATTGCCCTTTAAAGATGTGAAGACCATTGCCATCGAAACAGGAATCCAAAATTCAGGACTAGGGCTGGTTCTTATTTTCAGTTTCTTCGCTGGAATGGGTGGCATGGCCTTAATTACCGCCTGGTGGGGAATTTGGCACCTTATTTCAGGAATCATTGTAGCCGGTTTTTGGAGAAAGTATACATGAAAAAAGGCATTTACATCTTCCTAAGGTTTCTTATAAAAATAGCCTTGCACCTTTATTACAAACGAATCCTGGTCGAAGGGGCTGAAAACATCCCCAAAAATCAGCCTGTAATCCTGGTTGCCAACCATCAAAATGCACTAATCGATCCTTTGGTGGTCGGTGCCCATATTTCAATTCGGCCCTATTTTTTGACTCGCGCTGCAGTATTTAAAAATCCAGTAGCTGCGTATTTATTGAACCTCGTTCAAATGCTACCCGTCTATCGTGTTATGGATGGTTTTTCCACCATTCCTCAAAACCAACGAACTTTTCAAAAGACAAATCAAGTCCTACAGCAAAATGGATCCGTACTCATTTTTGCCGAAGGCAACCACAGCATAGTTCGGAATATCCGCCCGCTAAGCAAAGGATTCACCCGGATGGCCTATGGAGCATTGGCAGAGGCGCCAGAAATTAAACCTGTTGTGGTACCTGTTGGCATTCAATACAGTGCTCATAAAAAATCTGGAAGCGTGGTGAAAATTAGCATTGGGAAACCAATACCGGTAGATCCTGATCCTGCTCAGGCATTAAAGCTAACCAGGCAAGTGGAAGCCGCTCTGAAATCAATGGTGGTAGACCTTCCAAATACCGACTACGACGAAACCTTACAGCGCCTGCTTTCAAACCAAGTAGATGTCTGCAGCAAAGAAGATGTGGAGCGATATTTAGTTGATAATCAAGTAGCTACCAAAGTCAAACCAGCTGGCTACCTCATGAATAAAATGATGAAACTATTTCATCTCCCCTTGTATTGGATTTGGCTCTTTGGAATTGCCCCAAAAATGGAAGATGAAGTGTTTACCAGTACGTGGAAATTCGTAATTGGAGGAGTATTGGCTCCCATTTACTACGGTTTGATTCTGATTTGTTGCTTTATTCCGGGATATGGAACCTGGGCAATTTCCTTTTTACTTATGGCTTGGATTACTGTTTTTTGGAATGAAAATTCCCAGGAATAGTCATCCTTGACTAAAAACTTTCTGACTGGACTTTTTTACCTTTGCCCCAAGAATTAACCCAAATACAACCCATGACTGAAGACTTTCTCCCCATCAATGGTACGGATTATGTGGAACTCTATGTTGGCAATGCCAAGCAGAGCGCACTTTACTACCAATATGCATTCGGATTTGAATTAATTGCCTACGCTGGACCAGAAACCGGCGTGAAGGACCGAGCTTCTTATGTGCTCAAGCAAGAAAAAATCCGTCTGGTGCTCACTTCTCCCCTTTCTTCAGATCACCCCATCAATGCACACATCAAGCAACATGGTGATGGCGTGAAAGTGCTCGCGCTTTGGGTAGATGACGCGGAGAAATCCTGGAAAGAAACGACTAGCCGTGGAGCAGTATCAGTAGAAGCACCAAAAACGCTTCAGGACAAGAATGGAGAAGTTCGGGTAGCAAGTATCCAAACCTATGGGGACACGATCCACACCTTCGTGGAACGGAAAAATTACCACGGTCTCTTCCTACCGGGCTACCAAGCTCGCAAAAGTAGCTTTAGCACTCAAGAAATCGGCTTAAAGTATATCGATCATTGCGTCGGAAATGTGGCGCTGGGTGAAATGAACCGCTGGGTCAACTTTTACGAGGAAGTGATGGGCTTCAAGTTGCTCTTGACCTTTGACGACAAGGACATCTCCACGGAGTACTCTGCCTTGATGTCCAAGGTAGTTTCGAACGGCAACGGATACATCAAGTTTCCGATCAATGAACCCGCAGAAGGAAAGAAAAAATCTCAAATTGAAGAGTACCTTGACTTCTATGGGGGACCAGGCGTGCAGCATATTGCCATAGCCACCTACGACATCATCCATACCGTTGGAGAATTGAGAAAAAGAGGCGTTGAATTTTTGGAGGTTCCTAGCTCCTACTACGATGATCTACTGGACCGTGTAGGGAAAATCGACGAAGACTTGCAGCCACTCAAAGAGCTCAACATCCTAGTAGATCGTGATGAGGAAGGCTACCTACTACAAATTTTCACCAAACCCGTGCAAGATAGACCTACGCTCTTTTTTGAGATTATTCAGCGAAAAGGAGCCACCTCCTTCGGAAAAGGAAATTTCAAAGCGCTTTTCGAATCGATAGAGCGTGAACAACAACTGAGAGGCAATCTATAATTCCTTGTTTGGGAGGCCATTTAAGCTTTTCTTAGCTATGGCCCTCCACAACATTTTTCCTAACTTGTAGTTCTTAACCTAATTTTTATATCCCATGAGTAGCATAGAACCTTCGATTTTAAAAAAGGCAGAAAGCTGGTTGGCTAGTTCCATTGATGAAGCCAGCAAGGCGAGCATTAGGCAATTGATTGCTACGAATCCTACCGAATTGGTAGATTCCTTTTATCAAGATCTCGAATTCGGTACAGGCGGATTGCGTGGGCTGATGGGTGTGGGTACCAATCGGATGAATGTATACACCGTAGCCATGGCTACGCAAGGCTTGGCCAACTACCTTATCGCCTGCTTCCAAGGAGAAAAAATAAAAGTTGCCATTACCCACGATAGCCGAATCAACAATACGCTCTTTGCAATGACCAC
>CANHCD010000119.1 GCA_947458795.1 Cyclobacteriaceae bacterium
ATTTTTCTTGGGCTACTCACTGCTTCCTGTGCTCCCAAAGCGAGTAGCGAAGCAAATTCTTTGGCCCAAATTTCGGATGCCGAGGTGCTGCAATTTGCAATCCCCGGAAAGGAGTTGTACGAAAATTACTGCGCCAACTGCCACCAAAAAGATGGAACTGGACTAGGCAAACTTATCCCTCCACTGCGGGACGCGGATTACTTTAAGGCCGACATTCACCGAACTGTGTGGATTATGAAGCATGGAATAGCCGGAGAGATTGTAGTCAATGGACAAGTGTACAACCAGGCCATGCCTGCCAATCCCAAATTGAGTCCACTGGAGCTCGCACAGATTGCCACCTACTTGTACAATAGTTGGGGCATGAAGGAAGGGGTCATCAATGCGCCTCGAGTAGAGCAGTATCTGAGAAACCCACCCGCAGGTAATTAATCTTTCAACTTTAAAGCTGCCTGTTCCAAGGAGGCTTTGATGTCCGCATTTACTTGATTGACTTTCACCAGCTGCTCATCCAGGTAGGTTTTGAGTTCTTCGGGAGTTTTCCCTTCCTCATCTAGTGAATACTGCCGCATCCATACAAACATCCCTTCATGGGCCTGATTGAGCTGCCCAGCAAGGGACCGCATGGCATCAATGTCAGTAGTAGCGGTGCTATCCTGCGCAAAAAGGCTGTCTGCCTGCGCCAAGGCTTTCTTTTCCAAGGACATGAGTTGCCCTATTTTGGGCATCACCTCATCGTGTACCCCGATAATTTGTGCCCTCATTGCTTTATTTGTTTCAATCAATGGATTGGCACAAGCAAGGACTAGCATTGAAAAAAGTAGGATCAGGAAGCTTGAGAATAGTTTCATTGGATTTAGGTTGGGGTTAATTTTTTTTTAAAATTAAACAAGAAACAACAGCCTTTGACGAAGCTGATGTGAATTTAAGTCCTAATTTTGATTACATACATTGATGCTATGAAACCATTCTGCTTTGCCGACGGGAAAATCATCCCGACCCAAGATGCTCGACTTCATCCTGCCGATCTCGCCGTCATTCGTGGCTACGGGATTTTTGATTTTTTCCGTACTGAGCAGTATCGCCCCGTGTTCTTGGAGGATTACTTGGATCGATTTATTGCATCAGCAGCCAAAACCTATTTGCCATTGCCCTATTCTCGTGAAGAGCTCCGTACCATCATTTCGGAGTTGATTGCCAAAAATGAATTGGAACAAGGCGGAATCCGCATGGTCTTGACGGGGGGCGTGTCCGAAAATCACTTTTCTCCTGCGACCGGCACCCTGTTTATGTTTGGAGAGGAACTGAGTTTCCCTTCGGAGGAAAAATACCAGCATGGGGTCAAGCTGCTCAGCGTAGAATATGTCCGAGCTATTGCCGACATCAAGACTACCAATTATACCTTGCCCGTATGGCATAGCATGCAGTGGAAGGAGCAAGGTGCTGAGGACGTCTTGTACCACTGGGATGGCATGGTGAGTGAAAGTTCGCGAAGTAACTTTTTCATTGTGAAGGATGGAGTCATTCATACCCCCAACCAGCACATTCTGATGGGGATCACCCGAAAGCACTTGCTAGCAGTGGCAGGCGAGGTACAGATTCGGCCTATTTCTCTTAAAGAAGTTTGGGAAGCAGATGAAGCATTTATCTCAGCCACCACAAAAATAATCTTGCCAGTTACACAGATTGACGATCGAAAAGTAGGCTCTGGAAAAGTAGGGAAGGTCTGTTTGGATTTAATGGCAAAATTCCGCGAGCGCGAAAAAGCTTACTTACAGTCAAATAAGGATTAATCCTGATGTACAGAAACTTGTCGAGTGGTTAATTCTCTACCAGCTTTCCTTCTTTGAGGATATACATCAACTTTTCTGGGTCTGCCGTGTTGAGTGTCAGCTTGCCCCTTACCTTCACCCGCTTGGAAGTGTATTTGATCGGTGAAGTGAGCATCACCTCCATGACAGTTTCCGGTCCTCCTGAACCGCAAAAAAAGCATTCTGCAAGCGGCAAGCTCGACAAGATGATGTGGGTAGGTTTAAACATGCCTTCAAAAGGGATGATGTAGCCATCTGCCTCTACCACTTTCCCTTCCAACTTCTTGATGTTCTCAGAGAAAACTGGGACATACAACTCTCCAAAATTGTCTTTACTGATTTTATAAGTCACCTCAGACAAACTTTTCCAAACCCCTTGGGCATACGTCTGCTGGGAAAAAGTGGCTAGAGCCAAAAGTAAACTGATAAGGAATGCTCCTTTTTTCATCTTGCTTTAATTTTTATGCTAATTACGTTTTTGTGAGCTGCTTTGCAATACTCGTTTGGTAGGCAGACCAAGCAGGGATCAAGGAGGCGATGATCCCCACTGCCAAAGCATAGCCGAAAATCAACCCCTCTTCAGGCAAGAATATCCAAGGATCCACCAAGGAAACCACCTCCTGGGAAGTAAATTCCACGATAAGTGCCAAAAAGCCATGCCCAAAAGCAATCCCAAAAATAGCTCCCAGGATCGTCAGGGAGATGCCTTCCAGAAATACCAAAGCCACCAATTGCGCACGAGAAGCTCCCAAGGTTCGTAAGATGGCTAAATCATATTTCCGCTCCTTAAGTGAATTGTAGAGCGCAATAAATATGCTCAAGCCCGCGATCACCACCAAGGCGAGTGCCAAGCCTTTCAAAAGGCTGATTCCAACTCCCAACAATTCAAATAATCGGGACATTTCAAATGCAGGGGATGCTGCCTGCATGGAGGTGCCCGAGTTTATCATTCGGGGCAACTGAATCGCGGCCATCGGATTGCGGTAGCGGATAAGTAAGGTGGTCACTTCCCTTTCCTGATCTGAGATCGGAAATCCTCGAGCAGCAACTGGAAGGAGATGAGGATCTATACCTTCTTCAAGAGTTCCCTCTTCTTCAACAATGCTTACTTCCTCTCCCTGTGTGGTGGTATCTGGCTCTGCCCCACCCGCTTCATCGTGGGTATACCAGACCGATTCGATGCTGGTCAGCACGAGCCGATCGACTACCTTTCCGGAGGGCGCCAAAATACCTGTTACCCGAAATGCATGTTGATCGTGGTCATGGCTGCCCACGCTTATCCCATGACTTCCGCTAAAAGTGTCTCCAAGTTTCAACCCAAGAATCTGGGCACTTTCCGAACCCAGGGTAACCTCAAAGGGCTTCTCCCAGGCTTTGCCTGCGGCGAATTTTACCGCATACAGGTCCAAATAATCGTGATTGGTACCCAGGATTCGTAGTCCTTGGACATTGTCACCCATCGCAAGTGGAATCACTTGCTTCACCAAGCGACTTCTTGAAATGCGTTGCGCCTCCTCCATCTTGATATTCCCTGTAGGAAAGTCAATGTGGTACACCGAGGATAGAATTAGCTGGAGCGGACTGCCTTTGGCACCCACCACCAGATCGATCCCAGCAGCATCGCGGGTCATTTTTTGCTCAAACTGATGTTGAACTAGGAGCAAAACAGTGATGATGGCAAGCCCAAAGGCCAATAAAATTACATTCAAGCCAGTAGCAAGTGGCCGAAAGCTGAGGTATTTCCAACTGAGGGTGAGAAGGTTCATGCGCTTTTCAGTTCAAGTACCTGTGAAACTTCTGATTTAACGCGCTGGTCATGCGTAACAATCACCAGTGCCGCCCCAATTTTGGCAGCCTCGCCTTTTAAAAGCGTGATCACCCGCTGTGCATGTTCGTCATCCAAACTGGAGGTAGGCTCATCAGCTAGGATCAACTTAGGTGTATTGATCAAGGCACGAGCGATGGATACCCGCTGTGCTTCTCCTTCACTCAATGTGCCTACTGCTGCTGACGCTTTGCCCGCTATGCCCAAATCTTGGAGTAGGTCGGCAGGAGAGCCTCTTTTTTTCTTGCTTAAAAACTGCGCCAGCTCCAAGTTCTGTTTCACGGTGAGGGCGGCAATTAAGTGCGGCTTTTGGAATACGATCCCAATGTGCTGCCCACGAAACAAGTCCAAACGATGACCTTGAAGGGCAGAAAGGACAGTACCATCCAGGATCACTTGACCATGGCCGGGGCTGAGGAGCCCTGCGAGCAGGTTAAGAAAGGTAGTTTTCCCAGAACCAGAATTACCTAGTAAGAGTACCGCCTCCCCCCCAGAAAGAGAAAAATCTGGAAAGGAAAGGCTGGGCTGCCCGGGATAGGCAAAGCTTAGCGAAGTGGATTGTAGCAGCATGAATCTCGTCTTGGGGATAGTTGGGAAGTAGCAACCTCGATTCCAACTACCAATTCAAAGTTAATTTTTTAGAACCGAAAAATCACACCTCAATTTGATTGTGAAGAAGATTTCCTATTCTAGATTTAATTCATAGCGACGGAAGGAATTAGGAAAGGGTTAGGTTTTCGAAAAATGAGAAGGGCAAAGCCTTGCCAACATTAAATTACCTGTAGAATGTTTCTTTTTTCTTTTGAATGGGGGGTGCTTTCTTCTATTTTTGTGCGAAACAATAATCAGCGCAACATGAGTGTACTCGTTAATAAAAATTCTAAAGTAATCGTTCAAGGCTTTACAGGAACTGAAGGCTCTTTTCACGCCCAGCAAATGATCGAGTATGGCACCCAGGTAGTGGGAGGCGTCACTCCAGGCAAAGGCGGAACGCTACATTTGGAAAGACCTGTGTTTGATTCGGTAGAAGATGCCGTACAGAAGACGGGTGCAGATACCTCTATCATTTTTGTTCCTCCAGCATTTGCTGCTGATGCCATCATGGAAGCTGCTGATGCAGGCATTAAAGTAATCATTGCCATCACCGAAGGAATTCCCGTGGCAGACATGATGCGTGCCAAGCCCTATATCAAAGAAAGAGGTTGTATCCTGATCGGCCCCAACTGCCCAGGTGTAATCACTCCTGGAGAAGCGAAAGTAGGTATCATGCCTGGTTTTGTCTTCAAGACAGGAAGAATCGGGATTGTTTCCAAATCTGGAACCTTAACCTACGAGGCTGCGGATCAGGTAGCAAAAGCTGGTCTTGGTGTTTCGACCGCCATTGGTATTGGAGGAGATCCAATTATCGGAACTTCTACCAAGCAGGCAGTGGAACTATTGATGAACGATCCTGAGACGGATGCCATCATCATGATCGGTGAGATTGGAGGAAATTACGAGGCTGAAGCAGCACGTTGGATTCGCGAAACAGGCAACAAAAAGCCAGTTGTAGGCTTCATTGCTGGACAAACAGCCCCTCCAGGCCGTAGAATGGGTCATGCTGGCGCCATCATCGGCGGAGCAGACGATACCGCAGCTGCAAAAATGAGAATCATGCGCGAAAATGGAATTTTGGTTGCTGAATCTCCTGCAGAAATCGGAGCGACCATGGCTAAAGCCCTCGGTGTAACCGCATAAACTAAGCTATTTCGGGCCACAAGGCCCTTCAATACCTCAGGGGTTTCTCTGAGGTATTTTTTTTGTACCCATCTCAAAAAGCTGGGATTTCAATATTTTATATTTTTTACTTATAACTCAAACTTCTTTAATTTTTTTATTAAAGTAATCGGTTTTATTCCCAAACTTATTTAGATTTGAATAACCCATATGCTGGTCTCCTTGCTTAAGAGAGACCCATTTATGGGACGTTTACGTTTTGTCTTTTAACGACTATTCCATGCACGCAAATCCCCAGTTTTCCGAAGTAGAAAAGGCTTTCCTAGCAGAGTCTGGAGTCACCAAAATGACGACACAGCTCCCCTACCTTTTGGTAGACAACTTCCCCAAGTTAGGCCTCCTCACCGCCTGCCGTTTTCTGGAATGGGTAGCTGCAAATCCAGAAGGAGTGGTCAGCCTACCCACCGGCAAGACTCCCGAATACTTTATCAAGTGGACGCAGTACCTTCTTGAAAATTGGGATAGCAAAAAAGGCAAGGAAGTACGCGAAAAATACGGGTTAGGCAACACCTCCAAACCTAGCCTCAGCGAACTCACCTTTGTACAAATCGATGAGTTTTACCCCATCTCCTCCAAGCAGCACAATAGCTTTTACGATTACGTCAACAAGTTTTACCTCAGTGGATTTGGACTCTCTAAAGAAAAGGCCATCCTGATCAATTCAGATGAGATCCGCCTCGCGGAAGGCAAGCACTTCAGTAAAATATTCCCTGACCTAAAGGTAGACCTAAGCCTTCGGTTTCGAGACCCCATCAATGAACTCGAGCAACTGCAGCAAACCTCCATCTACCTGATCGATCAGTGGTGTGGAGACTACGAACAACGCATCCGCGCAAAGGGTGGCATAGGCTTTTTCCTAGGTGGCATAGGCCCTGATGGACACATTGCCTTCAATACTCGAGGATCACATCCCTACTCCGTTACCCGTCTTACCGAAACCAACTTTGAAACGCAAGCCGTTGCAGCAGGGGATCTGGGGGGCATCGAAATTTCGGCCAACCGGCTCGTGATCACCATTGGGCTAGATACCATCGCCTACAACCCAAATGCGGTCGGAATTGTCATTGCTGCCGGTGAAGCCAAGGCCGGCATTGTCCGAGATTCCTTGGAGTCTGGCCCCAACACCCAGTTTCCTGCTACCATACTCCAAAAACTAGTTCAAGGTAGATTTTACCTGACCCGAGGCGCAGCCGTCAAACTCACGGACTCCATTGATGCCTATTATTCAACTGGCTCCTGGACTTTTGAAAAAACGGAGCGCGCAGTCATTGAACTCTGTAAGAAAAAGAATACCTACGGACACCG
>CANHCD010000120.1 GCA_947458795.1 Cyclobacteriaceae bacterium
ACCCCCTTTCTACCCGAACCTGGAAAAGCCAATGGAGCCGCTGTACTCGTAGCTCCTGGAGGAGGATTCAGCTGGCTTTCGATGGGAAATGAAGGTTGGGAAGTGGCTGAAGCACTAGCCAAACAGGGAATCGCCGCCTTTGTCCTGAAGTACAGGTTGTATCCTACCCCTCCTACCCTGGAAGATTTTTCTGCTTGGATGAATCGCCCCCGCAATGCTCCGCCAGCTCCAGGTGCTGCGCCGACCACACCTGCACCGTCACCCCTTCAGCGGGACCTTACCAATCAATTGGAAGATGCCGAGGCTGCCTATGCCTTGATGGTTAAAAATGCCAAAGAATGGGGCATTGATACCTCTAGAATCGGAATGATCGGCTTCTCCGCAGGTGCGGGATTGACCATGCATGCGACACTTCACTCCACCACGATGAAATTGGCATTTATCGGCCCAATCTATGGAGGAATGGGACCTGTGGAAGTACCCAAGGATGCTCCACCCATGTTTAACGTGATCGCTACAGATGATTTTCTATTCCAAGGGCAATTTGGAATCATCCAGTCCTGGCACAAGGCAGGACGTCCCGTGGAACTCCACCTCTACCAAAATGGAGGCCATGGTTTTGGCCTCGGCAATCCCAACCGGACGAGCAACCGTTGGTTTGACGCCTTTGTCCATTGGCTAGATGTCAATCAATTTATGGGAAAGAAGTAAAATTTCAAATTGCCAACGGTCGACGGTCCACTGTCGACAGCAGATTCATTTGGCATCAGGTTGAGAATCCAAATTTTAATATGTTTTTTAAGCCCTTCAACACAGCCAGTTGAAGGGCTTTTTAACTTCTACCTCTGGGAAAAATGGCTTAGCTGCTCGAGGAGATCTACCCTGAGCTTTTCAAAAAATACAGCCCGCCCGCTACTAGCTTTTCTTTTTGATTAGAATAACTGTGGAGATGAGGATTACTCTTTTGAAAATCGTCAAAGCCCAAGTTTTTTTGATCGTCTTTAACATCGGTTTTTTTGGGTTTATTGTTTATTTTATTCAGATTTTAAGTTGGTATCCACTCCACCCCAACCTGGCTTGGGCAGATTCCAAAGTGGGCAGTTGGAATCAAAATTATACGGTTTGGAGAGCTGCTGCACCGGCCAAGTGGACAAGTCTTGGTTGAATTTTGAGTTGCAAAACAGCTCTCCCATATCCTCAGCCTTGATGGGTTGCCAGTTGTTCAAAGGCTGGTTAAATAGCGAGTTTTTAAACATCCGGGTAAAATGACGCACATTTCGCACATCCCAATCCCCGATCGGATGATTGAAAATAGAATTAGAAAATAGGGAGCTCATGTCCTTGACTTTTCCAACATTCCAACGGCCGATAGCTTGATTGAAGGGGTTCTTGGAAGCAAAAGGTAGTCTGTCGTTGAAGTCCTTAAACATTCCCTTCATGCTCGTCACTTTACTCACATCCCAATCACCCAGATCTTGGTTGAATAGGGATTTGGAAAACATAAAACTCATGTCCTTGACCTTGGACACCTTCCACTGCCCAATGGGCTGATTGAAAAAAGAATTGAAAAACATATAGCCCATGTCCTGAACCTGGGCCACGTTCCAATCGGCAATTGGCTGATTGAAGCACGAATCTTGAAACATGCTCCGCATCGTCTTTACCATGCTTAGGTCCCAGTTGCCAATGGGATGATTGAAGGTGGACTGGGCAAACATGCGGCTCGTGTCTTCCACTTGACTCACGTCCCAGTAGTGGATGGGCTGGCTGATTTTGGTGTTGAAAAACAGTCCAGACATATCTGTCACTAGGGAGGTACAGAGCTTGGTAAGATCGGCAAGCTGGGCTACCCGCTCTCGCAGCAGCGCATTGTCTACTACCTCATATACCGTTCCATTAAATGAAGCTTTCTCCCCTGGGCCGAAACCCCGATTGATAAGGGTGGTATTCTTCGAAACAACTAGCTGCGGATTCATTCCTGTCTATTTACTAGTGACCGTAGATTTATCTTTTTGAAGGCGGTATGTCTAGCAACTTCTATAGCTTCTTTTAACTCCATCTCCTTCCCTATTTTCACTCAAAAGCAAAGATGTTATCGGTTTTGTGAGGCCTTCCAATGACCTGAAAATAAACCAATTGAATCCTGCTCTGAGCGGTATTTAAATCAAATGAAATCAAAAAGAAAAAAGGGATGTGTCACCAAAAAAGTCAAAAACAGAAGCTGGACAATAAAATTTTGAAAAAATGGAATTTAAATGTACCAGGTACCAAGTACCTGCCTCCGGCAGGCAGGCGAAGTACAAAGTACAAAGTAGGGATTCGTAGTAGGACATGAATTCTACTCAGAAAGTCTTGGTACATGGTACTTGGTACATTGTACCTGGTACTACCCTTACTTTTCCAATAACTTTTGGAAGCTTAGTTTTTTGCGATTCAAGCCTGTAGGCAACTTTGCGATATCTTCTTCATGAATAAGTAGCGTCAAGACCGAGCGACGATTTGCCTGATGCTGCGCATCCGAACAGGCTTCCCCATCCCCACAGCGATTGGCAATTCGGGATTCCTCGTGCCAGGCAACCTCCATTCGACCTGTTGCTATCCCTTGATTCTTCAAGTAAAAGAACACTTCCATGGATCTGTTCTTACTCAATCGCTCGTTGTATTTGGTAGATCCTCTAGAATCGGTGTCGGAGTCGATTTGCAACTTCAGGAAGGGGTATTTTTTGAGCAGCGCCACTGCCTGGTCCAGAATCTTTTCCCCATCGGCTCGAATGTAGTACGCATTCAAGTCAAAGTACACTTGGTCCTCCGCCAACAGCACTGGAGGAGATAGCCGAATCGCCTCATTTTCCGCGACTACAGGGATGGGCTCTAGGGAAATGTCTTTGATTTTTACTTTTCCATCTGGATCAGTAGTCAGCAAAGGCACCCGAGCAGGCAGATAGCCTTCTCTACTGACTTCAAGGAAATATTCTCCCTGGCTCAGCTCCGCGACAAAGCCATCCTTCGCCTTTTCCAGACTTATTTTTTCCCCGCTTAGGTTTTTCAGCTCCACCACCAATTCCCGATCCCTATCCAAAAGCGTACTGTCCTTGCCAAGAATTCGGAAGGTGAAATAATCATACAAATACTTGCCTGCATAAATGTCATCCCTACTTTCAGACATGCCTCTGTCCGAACTCAAGAATTGGTTGCCTTGCCCATCCATAAAGTAGCCAAAATCATCTTGAGGCGTATTGTACTCCTTCCCTAAATTCATGGGTAGGCCTTTGCCTAATTGACCAGCCTTATAAATATCCAGTCCACCAAGGCCATCAAAGCGGTTGGATGAGAAATAAACGATCCCATCCTTCACAAAAGGAAAGACTTCATCCTGTGCACCATTCACGTATGCCCCAAGGTTGAATACCGATCCATACCCATTTTCAAGGATTGGCACCTGGTAGATGTCAAAACCACCAAAGCCTCCCTGCCCATCGGAACTGAAATACAGGACATTATTGTCCACAAAGGCATGCATCACAGAGTAGGCGCCCGTCTCATTGAAGGGCAGGGCTTGGATGTTGGCAAAGGTTCCATCCGCCCGAACCTCCGCCCGGTAAAGCCCAGGATAGGATTCTGTGGTTTTGCCCAGACCTACTTTATCCACCTTCTCCCGCAGCACTCCCGTAAAAATCACTTCTTGACTCGTACCCACCTTAAAAAAGGCAGGCATACTTACGTGAAAGAACTCATCCGATTCCTGGATAGCAGGCTTGAGCTCCCCGTCTTTTTCAACCAAGATGAGGTGGTAACCACGGTCATTCAAGCCGTCAATTTCTTTCTCTGAAAACGCCCTTTTGATGTCAAAACGAAGGTATTTTTTCTCCATCTCCTTCTCCAAACCCCTATCTGTGACCAGGTAATTCGTACCCGTCTCATCGGTCCTCAATCCATAGTCTGTACCTGCACTGTTGTATTTTTCGATTGGAATAAATCTCAATCTTGGGTTGTCTGAAACTTGCCTTTGACCAAAAACCTTTACCGCTTCGGTAGCCGTTAACGTCATTCCTAGCCCCGCTACCGTTTGCCCTGCTTGTACCCCTGCATTGGTGTAGCGCAGGCTATCGTTTCGATTTGATTCCTCAAATGCCACCGCTTTTCCCCACCAGTAAAATGCCTTTTCGTAGCTGCGAATCATTCCATAGCACTCTGCAGCACGCCTGGCCGCATAGTAGGTCTCCCTTTCGGCAAAGGCTTGCTCGTACTGAGAGCCTGCAAATTCGTAGCGCTTCAAGGCAAATTCCTGATCGGCATAACGCAAGATATTTTGCTGACTAAATATGGGGAAGGAAACCAGCAGGAGGAACCCTGCCACTAGACTTATTTTCATGTTTTTCTTCATCATCAAAACCATCTAGGGTTGTAAATAATCTTTCGCTGACGGTTTAAATACACCCCAACAGACAACTCGTGGGATTCAGTTCGGTAGCTATTCAGCTTATTCAAATTGTAGTCGTAGGCATAGCCAATCCGCATGCTCGGCAACACAAAGTATTCCATCACCAAGGCAACTGCATTGCGCTTGCTCAAGTCTTCCTGAAGTTGATCCTCGAAAATCCGCACATTGGATCGAAAGGAACCACCCAGCCACAATCGCTCCCGAAACAAAAACATCGCATTCAGGTCATAGCTGGTTGGCGATCCTTTGACGTGTTTCACTAGTACAGAAGGCTTAAGTTGCAGGCCTTCTTCAATTCGAAGCATCCCGCCAAACGTGAGGTAGTAATGAAAATCATGGTAGGCTACGGCAATGTCTTGCCGAAGCAATGCCCTACGGCCGATCAAGTTGTAGGCGGATAGGCCTGCATAAAAGTTGTCGCTGTGGAAAAATAACCCCGTATTCATATTGGGCGTAGTGGCTGCTATACGACTGGTCGGCAACAGCGGATCCGGCTTGACGGTCACCATGCTCGTCGGATCAAAGGCATACTCGGAAATGCCCGCACTGACTCCCAAGGAAAGCATGCTTCGATCTCCTGTGGAAATTCGGTACGAATAGGTCAACATCCCCACATTGCTTTCGGTCAATCCTATTTTATCTTTCAAGTAGGTGACCCCAAGTCCCATGCTCCCTTCATTGGCACTGATATCTGCTGTGAAGGAAAGGGTTTGAGGCGCCCCTGGAAAATTGATCCACTGGCTTCGGTAGGTAGTTTGGATGTAGCCATCCCCCTTGTAGCCCGCATAAGCTGGATTGATGTGCAAGCCATTGAATATGTACTGGCTAAACTGGGGCAATTGCTGCGCCTGAACAGACAAACTGAACATCGTCAGCAATAAAAACAGCCCCCTTAAACTAGATTTTTGGTTCACCTGATCTTTATTTTCTATGTTTTTCAACACCTGTATTTCGTTTTTTTAACTACCTGACACGTTCTTTTACTACCTCTACAAAGCCCTTGAAGGATTCCTGCTTTCCATTCTCATCCGTCACCTTCAAAATGTAGAAATAGGTACCAGACACCAATCCTTCAGCGCCCCAATCGTTTTGATAGTTCTTTCGCTCAAATACCTGGTCTCCCCATCGGTTGATAATCACCAATTCGTTAGTGACATACCTACCCAATCCTGGGATTTCGAAGGTGTCATTTACCCCTCCTCCATTCGGCGTGATGGTATTTGGAATAAAGAAGGCCTTCAATCGGACCGATACGGAAGACGTATTGTCTGCAGTGCTTAGTTCACGTTCCTTCGCAGTCACAGAAACGGTGTTTAGGACAATTTGCTCCTTGCCGTCAACTAGCGGAGCTGCTTTTACTTTTAGCGTGATGTCCGTAGCTCCAGCGATCGGCAATTGGGTCATGTTCCAGGTAATTTCCTGGCCCTTCACTTGGGTGGTCACTGGAATTTGACTCGAAACTGAAGAAACATACCTCAAGCCTTCAGGAAGTTTGTCCGTCAAGACCACTGCTGTTGCGCTAGTCTTTCCTGCATTTTCTAGGCGGATGGTGTAGGTAAACTCATCTCCTTCAAACCATTCTGGAGCCTCCACCGACTTGGTGACTCTGAGGTCTACTGGTAGGAATACCTGAATCATGACCATTGCTTCCCTACAATTCGTCGGATTCAATACATCACAGATGGTGTAAATCACCACATAGGTACCCTGGGACATCCCTGCTGGAAGAATTAGATTTCCGTCTTTGTCTATCACCACTCCAGTTAATCCTCCATCATTTTTTATGGTGATCACTACCTGAGCGGCATTAATTGGTTGGCCATCCAATGCATCGTTGGCCAAGACATTTCCTGCTATACCACCGGTTAACCCATTAATCTGATTTGCCTGGAAATTATCGATTCCAGCCACAAGCGCATTGCCAGTTACCGTGATCGTCAAGGTCTGCGTAGGACAGTTGGCCGTCTGACCTGGAGCACATACCGGTACCGTGTAGGTGTAGGTACCTGCTGCAGTAGCGGTAAAACTGTAGGTTCCATCTGCATTTACCGTCAGCGTAGCACCCGTCTGCTGGGCCGGCTGTCCATAGGTCGAGCCTGCTGGGTTCGTGTCGTTGGTAGACAAGTTGCCCGTCTTCGGTACGTTAGCAAAGGCAGTATCCGTATCGTTGACTAGGCTAGGTGCCGTCACCGTAAGAGTCAAGGTCTGCGTTGGACAGTTGGCCGTCTGGCCTGGAGCACATACCGGAACCGTGTAGGTGTAGGTACCTGCTGC